>DAOVTF010000123.1 GCA_030633225.1 Flavobacteriaceae bacterium | reverse complement strand
GTGAAAATTGAAATTGACAATGATAAAGCTATTGCTAAAATGGAAGACCGAATTATACGGTCAAACAATGATTGTGCTACACAAATTCAATTAGCTATACAAGATGCCTATAAAAGATTACTATTCCCATCATTATCAAACGAAACTTTGCAAAACTCCAAAGAAAAAGCAGATGAAAGTGCAATTCAGGTTTTTGCAAAAAATTTAAAACAACTATTATTAGGAGCTCCTCTTGGTGAAAAAAATATTTTAGCAATTGACCCAGGATTTAGATCTGGTTGTAAAATTGTTTGTTTAAATACCCAAGGTGATTTGGAGTATAACGAAACTATTTATCCGCATGCACCACAAAATAAAAGTATTGATGCAATTAAAAAAATAAGCACCTTAGTTGATGCTTATAAAATTGAAGCAATTGCCATTGGAAACGGAACGGCATCACGAGAGACAGAGCGATTAATTAAAAAAATTAGATTTAATAAAGACATTCAAGTATTTGTTGTTAGTGAAGCAGGAGCTTCAATTTATTCAGCTTCAAAAATTGCTCGTGAAGAATTTCCTAATTATGATGTTACGGTTAGAGGGGCTATTTCTATTGGCCGTCGATTAGCAGATCCTTTGGCTGAATTGGTTAAAATTGATGCCAAATCAATTGGTGTTGGGCAATATCAACACGATGTTAATCAAACAAAATTAAATAACAAACTAGATTTTGTTGTAGAAAGTTGTGTAAATACTATTGGTGTAAATATCAATACAGCAAGTAAATCTTTATTGAGTTATGTATCGGGTGTTGGTGAGAATATAGCCAAAAATATTGTACAATACAGAAATGAAAACGGCGCATTTAAAAGCAGAAACGATATTAAAAAAGTGCCTCGGTTGGGAGCAAAATCGTACGAGCAAGCTGCTGGATTTTTAAGAATTAAAAATGCTAAAAATCCATTAGATGATTCGGCGGTTCATCCTGAAAGTTATACCATAGTCAATAAAATGGCAAAAGAAGCGCATAAAAGTATTTCTGAACTTATTGGAAATCCTGCAACTTTACAAAAAATTGATCTACAAAAATATTGTTCTGATACTGTTGGGTTACCAACTTTAGAAGATATTATTAATGAATTAGAAAAACCAGGATTAGATCCTCGTAAAAAAGCTAAAGTTTTTACTTTCAATCAGAACATTAAAACTATTAATGATTTACGTGAAGGACAATTGTTACCAGGTATTGTAAATAATATTACCAATTTTGGGTGTTTTGTGGATATTGGAATTAAAGAAAGCGGATTGGTTCATGTTTCTAATTTATCTGATAAGTTTATTCGTGACGTTAATGAAATTGTGACTTTACATCAACAAGTAATTGTAAAAGTATTGGAAATTGATGTGGCAAGAAAACGAATTCAATTGACCTTGAATATTAAATAAATATTAGAGCTTGTTTGTTGTTGAAAGAATAAGATTCTTCTCTAAAATTTTAAATGGTTAAAACACATTTACTCTGTAAATAAATAATCAAGTTTTAAATTATTAAAAGCATCATTAAACTCTTTAATTTCTTTTGAAATTAAATTATCAAACTCTTTTAATTGAATATTGATCTCATTTGTTAATTCATTTTTAACAGCTACATCTTGATCTGTTGGAGGATAATCATCCATAGTAACCAAACTATTTAGATGACCCAATTTATTGGTTAATCTTATCGGAAAATTCAATGGGTCTTGACCGCTTTTATTTTGTGTTTGATATAACGTTTTTTCTATTTCTGAAAATGATTTTTTTAATTCTTCTGCTTTTATAACCAAGTCTTTTACATTTTCATCATTCTTATATTGTTTTATAAACGCATCTAATTGTTTATTTATTTTTTTTGTTTTTTTTATGGACTGATGAGCACTATCAATAGTTTTGTTTACATCATAAACAAAATCATACTGATTTTGCATATCTGTGATGCTTACTTCGGCTCTTGGATCTGCTAAAATTTTAAACGATTTGGTCTGAATTTCATCATTAACATTTAGACTAACTTGATAGCTTCCAGGTACCACTTTTGCACCATTCAAGCTCGCCCACCATAAGATCATACCTTCTAATTTTTCTGCGCCTTCTGTACGAGAATTCCAAACAAATTTATTAGCTCCTTTTTCTACTTTAAGCTTTTTATCCTTTTTCTTGGCTTTATTATTAAAACTAGCAAGTGTATCTCCTTTTTGAGTTAGAAATGAAAGGGTAATACTATCCTTTTCCTTATCATATTCATTAATATTGAAATAAGAAATTACACCATTTTCTAAATTAGTACCTGATTTTTTAGATTTTTTACCACCTCTACCTTTTGTTCTGTATGAGTCTTTAGGTGTAAAAAGAATATTATTCTTAGACTTAATTCCTTCATTTAATTGATGTAAAAGCGTCAAATCATCGATTATCCATAAACTTCTACCTTGTGTTGCGACGATTAAATTATCTTCTTTTATGGTAAGATCGGTAACCGGAACAATAGGTAGATTCAATTGAAAACTTTGCCAATTAACACCATCATTAAATGAAACATACATTCCTGTTTCAGTTCCTGCATACAATAATCCTTTACGTTTCGGATCTTCTCTTACAACTCTTGTAAAATGTTCCTTATCAATTCCATTTGTAATTCTTTTCCACGTTTTACCAAAGTCTGAAGTTTTATATAAATACGGTTCAAAATCACCTAATTTATATCTTGTTGCAGCAATATAACATGTTCCTTCATCAAAGAGAGAAGGTTCTATACTGTTAATCATACTCCATTCCGGCAAATCTTTTGGAGTTATATTTTCCCAAGTATTACCTCCATTTTTAGTGATATGAACTAATCCATCATCACTACCTACCCATAGTAATCCTTCTTTTAACGGACTTTCATTTGCAGCAAAAATGGTACAATAATATTCCACTCCAGTATTATCTTGTGTAATCGGACCTCCGCTAGAAATTAATTTTATAGAATCGTTTCTTGTAAGATCATCACTTAATAATTTCCAACTCTGACCTTCATTCTCAGTTACATGAACATGGTTAGAAAATGCATATAATTTTTTTGGATTATGCTTACTAAAAATCATTGGAAAATTCCACTGAAAACGATATTTCATTCCTTCTGCTCCATGCCCCATTGGGTTATCTGGCCATACATTTATAGCTCTAACCGTTCCTGTTTTGTGATTATATCTTGTTAAAAATCCTCCATAACTTCCTCCGTAAACAATATCATTGTTATTTGGGTCAACCGTAATGTGAGCAGATTCTCCTCCTGCGGTAGATTCCCAATCATTATCACTAATATTTCCACCATCACTTCTATGTTTAATTCTTATGGCTGAATTATCTTGTTGTGCTGCATAGATTCTAAAAGGAAAATCATTATCAGTTGTAACTCTATAAAATTGGGATGTTGGTTGATTGTGATATGTTGTCCAGGTTTCTCCGCCATCATAAGTAATTTGTGCTCCTCCATCATCACCAATGATCATGTGTTTTGAATTTTTTGGTGAGATCCATAAATCATGATGATCACCATGAGGTGCATTATGTGTTGTAAAAGCCTTTCCTCCATTGGTAGATTTATGATATCTAACGTTTAATACATAAACCGTGTTTTCATCTTCAGTATCTGCATATAGTCTAGTATAATACCATGCTCTTTGTCTTAGTTTTCTTTCTTCATTAATTCTTTTCCATTTCTCTCCTCCATCATCACTTCTATACAAACCTCCTTTTTTCTTATTTTCAACCATAGCCCAAACCCTTTGAGAATTTTTTGGAGAAACGGTTACACCAATAATTCCCAAAGTATCTTTAGGGAACCCTTCATTTTCTGAAACTTCTTTCCAGGTTTCTCCACTATCTGTACTTTTCCAAAGTGCAGAACCTTTACCTCCGCTACTCAAACTATATGGTGTTCTTTGAATTCTCCATGTTGATGCAAATAATATTCTTGGATTATTTGGATCAAGAATAAGGTCAACAGCTCCGGAATGTTCATTTGCAAATAGTATTATTTTCCAGGTTTTTCCCCCATCAATAGTTTTATAAATTCCTCTATCACCAGTTGGTTTATAAATATTTCCTAAAACAGCTGCATAAACAATATTATGATTTGTTGGATGAATTGCAATTCTTGAAACATGTCTAGATTTATCTAATCCTACAGTTTTCCATGTTTTACCCGCATCTTCACTTTTCCAAACCCCATATCCGGAAGAAACATTCCCACGTACAGTTTTTTCTCCACCTCCCACATAAATTACATTTTTATCACTTTTAGAAATAGCAATTGCACCAATACTACCACCAAAAAACCCATCCGAAATGTTTTTCCAAGTTCTTCCGCCATCAATAGTTTTCCAAATTCCTCCTCCGGTTGAGCCGAAATAAAATAGATTAGGTTCTCCAGGCACTCCAGTAACGGCAGCAGAACGACCACCTCTAAAAGGCCCAATTAACCTATATTTCAAACCATTATAAAGCTCTTCATTAAAAATCACTTCATTATTTTTTGATTTACTTTTCTTTTTCTTTTGAGAATACGAATTAGGTGTAATTATAAAAAGTAGAATAAGGAAAAGACCAATTCTAATGTTAACTTTATTCATAACGGTAAGTATTTATTTTGTTTACTGTAAATGTAATAATTATAAAATATTCCTTTAATATAAAAAACAATGTATTTATTATAATAGCTTAAACTCATTCCCTTTAAGACATATTTATATACATATTAAAGATTCTGATTTCTTGTTTAAAAGTTTAATATATTGTAACTTAGAGCTATGAAATCTTATAAAAATATAAATCCGCAACGAAGTTTTGTAACGGAGTATGTTGAAAAACACAGTCTGAAAAATAACTTTTTTAATGAAGTTAAATCTTTGATCGATTGGAACAGTATTAATAAAGATTTAAAGAAAGTTTATACCAAAGGTTTGACAGAAAAAGGTGCTAAAGCATATTCTCCACTATTATTATTTAAGATGAATTTAATTTCAGAATGGTACAATTTGTCTGATATTCAAACAGAGTCCATGGTAAACGATAGTTTGTCTGCAATGAAGTTTTGCGATCTAACCATTGAAGGTAATGTTCCAGGACACAGTACTTTAAGTAGATTTAAAAAAGAATTAAAAGATCAAAAAGTATTTGATAAACTCTTAAAGCAAGTCAATAATCAAATATCAAAGCATCATTTAAAAGTAAAAAAAGGAAAAGCGATAGTTGATGCAAAGTTAACTGCTCTTTAAAATCTTTTGGTTAAATTTTATTTCCCAAAAGCCGTAATAACCAAAGATCGAGAACCTCCATAATTTCTATGTTCGCAAAGATAAATTCCTTGCCAAATTCCAAGATTTAATTCTCCTTTCGTTATTGGAATTTGAACATTAGACCCCATTAATGAAGTTTTTATATGTGCTGGCATATCATCTGACCCTTCGTAGTTATGGGTGTAATATGGTTCGTTTTCCGGAACCATTTTATTAAGATGATTCTCAAAATCAGTTCTAACTGTGGGATCAGCATTTTCATTTATGGTTAAACTTGCCGAGGTGTGTTTTATAAAAATCTGTAGTATACCAATTTTAATCTCTTTAATTTCCGGAATACTTTTTATAACAAAATCTGTTATCAAATGAAAACCTCTAGAATAGGGTTTTAGTTTCAATTGTGATTGATAGAAATTCATCTTCAAAGTTATTGAATTTTACTTCTTAAAATCATTTTTTTTCTTGGTTCTTCTTTTGGTTTTTCTATTAATCTTGGTAGTATTTCATAAATCTCTCCAAATTGATCTTGATATTTGGTTTTTGTTTGCTGTATTTTACTTAAAACATCATCATAGTTATTTGTCAGTTTACATAACTGAACAAAAATTTCAATAATGTGAATACTCATTTTAACAGCTCTATCACTGTTCAAAACACTTGATAACATGAGTATACCATGTTCAGTAAAAGCAAATGGAGGATACTTTGAATGTTCTCCTCTTTTTAAGGTCGCAATATGCGACCTTAAAACAGTATTCTCATCTGGTGTAAGTTCAAACAAAATTGATTTTGGAAAACGATTTATATTTTTTCTAACTTGCTCTTTGAGGCTTTTTGTTTCAACACCAAAAAGTGATGCCAAATCCTTGTCAAGAATTACTTTTTGACCTATCAACATAAAGATCTGATTGACAATTAGCTCATTTGGTATTGTGATTTCTTGGCTCATGACCATTAAGTTTTAAAAATATTGGGTCTATTATTTGATAAATAGAAAGCAATTTATCAGGGTTTCACTTTGAGTGAAACCCTGAATTATTAACCTAACTCTTATTTCCTAAAAATAGGATCTCATTACAAACTACCTCTGTAATATATTTCTTGTTTCCATTTTCATCATCCCAAGATCTTGTAGTCAGTTTCCCTTCAATGGCAACTTCTTTTCCTTTTTCTAAAAACATTTCAGCGAGTTCAGCTGTTTTATTCCATGCAATT
>DAOVTF010000248.1 GCA_030633225.1 Flavobacteriaceae bacterium | reverse complement strand
TAGTACTAGTGCAATAGCCTTTGCTTTGCAAGAATTAGTTGAAGACAGGGATAATCGACCGTATTATGATGAATTATATTATCAAGCGGGATTGGTAGCGCAAAAAAATGAAAATTTGACAAATGCCTATTTATTTTATGAAAATTCTGTAAAATTCAATACATCAAAACCTTATCAAAAAAGTTTATCCTATGAAAAATTAGGAGACCTATATTTTGATGACACCAAATTTGAAACTTCAGGTGCGTATTACGACAGCGTTTTACAAATTAAATTAGATCAAAACACAAAACGAATTAGAAGAATAATTAGAAAAAGAGAAAGCTTAAATGATGTAATCTATTACGAAAATATTGTTAAACGAAACGATAGTATTTTAGATCTTTCCAATATGTCTCCTGAAGAACAAAAAGAATATTTTCAAGGATATGTTGATTTTTTAAAAGCCAAAGATGAAGAAGAAAAGCTTAAGAATGAATTGGCTGAAATGAATACAGGTGTTGGTGAATTTGATAATATAGGCTCAAAACAAAATGACAGAAGTGGTAAGTTTTATTTTTATAATGTACAACTAGTTGGTTTAGGAAAACAACAATTCAAAAACAAGTTTGGAAATAGACCTTTGGCAGATTTTTGGATCTTATCAGGAAGAGGTGGAATAGCAACAAATTTAATCGATAAACAATCTGCTTTGGAAATTGTTGATACCGATCAAAAATATGATGTGAATTATTATATTGATAAAATTCCTATAAGTACTACTCAATTAGATAGTATAGAACTTAAGCGAAATGATGCTTATTACAATTTAGGTTTAATTTATAAAGAACAATTTAAAGAATATGAAATTGCAGCTGTTGATTTTGAAAAATTTTTAAAGAATAATCCAGCTGAAAACTTAATTCTTCCAACAAAATATCATTTATATAAAACTTATGCTAATTTTAACACAGATCTAAGCAATAAATACAGAGATGAAATCGTTAATGAATACCCGGATTCTAGATATTCTGAAATCATCAAAAACCCCGATAGCGCTTTAACTTTTGCTAATGATGAAAATAGTCCGGAAAACATTTATAAAAATGCTTTTATTTGTTACCAAGAAGAAGATTATGAATATGCTTTAAGTGGTGTAAACAATGCACTAAAAAAATTCAGAGGTTTAGATATTGAAGCAAAATTTGAATTATTAAAATCATATTTGATCTTTAAAACAAAAGGAGAAGAAGAGTTTATTGAAAATTTAAATTTTGTAATTGTAAATTATCCAAATACCACAGAAAGTGAACATGCAAAAGAAATATTGGAAAAAATTACAAATAAGAAAGAAATAGAGTAAATACCAGTTTAAACAAATTTTAAATTGGTTAAAAATATAGGGGATATAAATTTTTAGATTATGTTTAATGAAAAAAGAGGGGCACCTAATCAATTAGGAGAAAGAAACATTATTGCAAAAAACACTTCACTTGTTGGAGATTTAAAATCTGATGGCGATTTTAGAGTCGACGGAAAAATTGAAGGAACTATTAAAACTACAGGTAGAGTTGTAATTGGACAAGAAGGTACTGTGACCGGAACAATTGATTGTTCTCATGCAGACATTGAAGGAACTTTTTCAGGAAAACTACTTGTTGATCAAATATTATCGTTAAAAAGTACAGCAAATATTAGTGGAGATGTTGTTTTAGGAAAACTCTCGGTTGAACCAGGGGCAACTTTTAACGCAACTTGTGCCATGAAAGGTGCTGTAAAAGTTATGCAAAATGGAGAGCAGAAAGCCCAAAAAACAGCTTAACAAATACATTCGTCTAACAGGTGTAGGATTACAAATGGGTATTACCATTTATTTAGCCGTTTATCTAGGAAAATGGTTAGATGTTAAATACCCGAACGAAAACAATATTTATACAATTATTTTAACTCTACTAGGTCTTGTCTTGTCATTTTATAGTTTATTAAAACAAGTTAAGAACATTCAAAATTAATTTGATAATGACAAATCAGATTATCAAATTCATCATTACCTTTTCATTAAGTCTGCTTGTT
This sequence comes from Flavobacteriaceae bacterium, assembly GCA_030633225.1. GTDB lineage: Bacteria > Bacteroidota > Bacteroidia > Flavobacteriales > Flavobacteriaceae > Lutimonas. The sequence goes on along the minus strand of DAOVTF010000248.1, from coordinate 1,629 downwards.
GTTTTTGCAATACATATTTTTTATTTAAATATTCAAAATCTACCATTATTTGATAATAAGATTATAGAAGCGTATGTAATAAACTTTTTAGTTGCTATTGCAATTTATGCTAGTTTATATCTATTAAAAAATAAATATAAAGAACAGTTAGGATTTCTTTATATGGGCGGTAGTTTTATTAAATTTATTTTGTTTTTTATCTTTTTTTATCCTTCTTATAAACTAGACGGTCAGATGAGTTCGCTTGAATTCGGAGCATTTTTTATTCCCTACGTAATCAGTCGTATTTTTGAAACGCTTGGAGTAATTAAAATTCTAAAAAAATAGTTTATTATTTTTAATCTATCCAAATAAAAATATTACATTTGCACCGATTTTTAAGACAAAATAATTAGTTTACTATGCAAAGTAAGTTTTTAGTAAAATTCCTTACAATCACACTTTTAATTCTCAATCTGAATTTATATGCTCAGCACGAAGAACCTGTTGCAGATAATGAAGAGATAGATTTAAAAGCAGAAATTAAAAAAGATATTGAACATCATATTCAAGATTCTCATGATTTCACCTTCACTTACGATAAAGAAAATAATACGTATTATGGTTTTTCTCTTCCTGTAATTTTATGGGATGATGGTTTGCATTTTTTCTCATCTTCAAAGTTTCACCACGGTGAATCAGTTGCAGAAAGTAATGGAAACTTTTATAAGCTTTACCACAATAAAATATATAGAACTGATACCGAAGGATCTATTGAATTAGATGACCATCAACATCCTACGAATGTTAAACCTATAGATTTTTCGATTACGAAAAGTGTTTTCATGATAATGGTAACAGGCATCTTAATGCTTTTACTTTTTGGTGGATTGGCAAAATCTTTTGGTAAAGGACCAATTGCAAAGGGTGCTGGTAGATTTTTCGAACCTATAGTAATTTATATTCGTGACGATATTGCAAAACCTAATATTGGTGATCCGCAGTATAAAAGATTTATGCCTTATTTATTAACCATTTTCTTTTTTGTTTGGTTTTTAAACTTGTTTGGATTGACACCTCTAGGAGTAAATGTTACGGGTAATATTGCAATTACAGCCGCCTTGGCATTACTTACTTTTTTAATTACACAATTTTCAGGAAATAAAAATTATTGGAAACATATTTTTTGGATGCCAGGAGTGCCGTGGCCAATGAAAATTATATTAGCACCTATTGAGTTATTAGGTGTATTTATCAAACCATTTGCATTAATGATTCGTTTGTATGCTAATATTATGGCAGGTCACGTTGTGTTAATGAGTATAATTGGTTTGATGTTTATATTCAAAAATTGGTTTGGAAGTGGCTTATCATTTTTTCTTGCTTTTTTCCTTTCAATTATTGAACTTTTAGTAGCTGCCTTACAAGCTTATATCTTCACTATGCTTTCAGCCTTATATTTTGGTTTTGCAGTTGAAGAACATGATCATGAAGAGGCACATTAATAATTTGAATGTTTAATTTTTAATTTAATATATTATATTATGGAGATTCCAAGTATTGTAGGAGCAGGTTTAATCGTAATTGGTGCCGGTATCGGTATTGGTAGAATTGGCGGATCAGCAATGGATGCTATTGCTCGTCAGCCCG
>DAOVTF010000064.1 GCA_030633225.1 Flavobacteriaceae bacterium | reverse complement strand
AAATCATAAGGAATATGGCGGCTACCCAATGTTTGATTTCTTTTTAAACATACGTATTCGTACGATGAGAGTTTACTTTAAATTAGAGCATTTTAATTCAAGTTTCGGAGAGTATAATTATTATTCGGCACCAACGTATCCATACCGTGATTTTACTGTCCGCTTTGGTTTGGTTTGGAACTTTTTCATATAATACTTTCAAAAACTCTGATAAAATAAAAGAGTTTAATAATACAAAAACATGCAACAAGAATTTCAACTGCAAGTAAAACCAGAAATTGCTCAAAACCAGGAGCAGCTCAAATTATATGTTGCAAAAAAAAATAGATTAAATGCCAATGATATTAACCACCTAGAAATACTAAAAAGATCAATTGATGCTCGTCAAAAAAATGTAAAAATAAATTTAAGAGTCAGAGTTTTTATCAAAGAAGATTTTAAAGAACAAGAAATTGATCTCAAACACTATAATGATGTTAGTAAAGCCAAAGAAGTTATTGTAATTGGTGCCGGTCCTGCCGGATTGTTTGCTGCTCTCAAGCTTATTGAAAAAGGTTTAAAACCAATCATTTTAGAAAGAGGTAAAAATGTAAGAGAAAGAAGAAGAGATCTTGTGGCAATTACCAAAGATCATTTGGTTAACGAAGATTCAAACTACTGCTTCGGCGAAGGTGGTGCCGGAACCTACTCTGATGGAAAACTTTATACACGCTCAAAAAAAAGAGGAGATGTTAATCAAATATTGGAATTACTTATTTTACACGGGGCAAATAAAAATATTGCGATTGATGCTCATCCACATATTGGAACAAATAAATTACCAAAAATTATCGAGGCAATTCGCGAAACCATAATCAACTATGGTGGAAAAATTCTATTTAATTCTAGGGTTACTGATATTCTTATTAAGAATAATGAAGTTTATGGTATTCAAACACAAAATGGTGATATCATTAATTCTAAAAAAATAATTCTAGCAACTGGTCATTCTGCTCGTGATGTTTTTGAACTTTTACATAAAAAAGGCATTCATATTGAAGCCAAACCATTTGCTTTGGGAGTTCGGGTAGAGCATTCGCAAAATCTTATTGATCAAATTCAATATCATTGCGATGTAAGAGGTGATTACCTGCCACCTGCACCATACAGTATTGTAAAGCAAGTAAAAAATAGAGGCGTATATTCATTTTGTATGTGCCCTGGTGGTGTTATTGCACCTTGCGCTACTGCTCCTGGAGAAGTGGTAACTAATGGATGGTCTCCTTCAAAAAGAGATCAGTCTACATCTAACTCTGGTATTGTAGTTGAATTAAAATTGGGAGATTTTGCAGCATATCAAAAATTTGGCCCTTTAGCAGGAGTAGAATTTCAAAAACAGATTGAACAAAGTGCCTGGCATATGGCCGGAGAAACTCAAAAAGTACCTGCTCAAAGATTGGTAGATTTTACTCGAGGAAAAATATCAAACAACATTCCAAAAACCTCTTACCAACCCGGAACAACTTCAGTTGAACTGGGAAGTGTTTTACCAAAATTTATCTATCAAACTTTACAAAAGGGTTTTCTACAATTTGATAGATCAATGAAAGGATATTTAACTAATGAAGCTGTAGTTCATGCTCCTGAATCCCGAACATCATCTCCGGTTAGAATACCAAGAGATAAAAAAACACTAGAACATGTTCAAATCAAAGGATTGTACCCATGTGGTGAAGGTGCTGGTTATGCAGGCGGAATTATTTCTGCAGCAATTGATGGTCAAAAATGTGCCGAACAAATTAGCTTGGTTTACAAATCTTAAGTTTCTTTTTATACTTTCCACTTTTTACTTTAAACTTTCGACTTGAGTTTTCTAATACCATCGTTTTTTCTTCTTTTTTGAAGCTTCTGATTTCCTTCCCTTTTTATACTTACTACCTTGCTTTTTATGTACCTCAGATTTTGCCTTTGGATCTAATGGATAAGGGTGATCTTCTACCACAAAAATATTCTTGTGCATTAATTTTTCAATATTTGTAACGTAACTCTTTTCATCTGCAGAACAAAAAGAATATGAAGATCCTCTTTTTCCCGCTCTGCCTGTTCTACCAATACGATGCACATAAGTTTCTGGAATGTTAGACATATCAAAATTGATAACTGCATCAACATCCTTTATATCAATTCCACGTGAAGCAACATCGGTAGCAATTAAAATATCTACATTGCCTTTTTTAAAACTCTTTAAAGCTTCTTGTCTTAAATTTTGAGATTTATCACCATGAATACTGTCTACTTTATAATTGTTTTTTATCAATGCTTTTTCTAATTTATCAACACCAAACTTTGTACGCCTAAAAATAATTACACTTCCTTTTATAGTATTTCTTAATAGATGCAAACACAATTCTATTTTTTTTGGTTTTGGCACATAATATAAAGTTTGATCAACTTTTTCAGTAACCAAATTCGTAGTTGTAACATCTACTTTTAGCGGTGTTTTTAATATAGTATTGGCTAACTGTTGTACTTTAAAGGGCATTGTTGCAGAAAATAATAATGTCTGCTTGTTTTGTTTACATTGCTTTTCAATTTTTAAAACATCTTCAATAAAACCCATTTCTAACATTAAATCAGCCTCATCTACCACAAGTATTTCAACATTGGCCAAATTAACAATCTTTTGTTTTGAGAGGTCTAATAATCTACCGGGAGTAGCAACTAAAATATCTACTCCTTTTTGAAGAATCTCTTTTTGAGGATCAATGGAAACACCACCATAAACAACGGTCGATCTTAAATTTGTGTATTTTCCATAAGTTTTAAAATTCTCATCAATTTGAATTGCTAATTCACGAGTTGGACTTACAACTAAAGCTCTAATTTTTTTACCTTTTTTTGGAGCGTCTTGTTTATCAAAAAGAATCTGTAAAATTGGCAAGGCAAAAGCCGCTGTTTTACCAGTTCCGGTTTGTGCGGTTGCAATAAGATCTTTTTTCTCTAAAATTAAAGGAATTGTTTCTTCTTGAATTAAAGTTGGCTTATCATAATTCTTTTCAACTATCGATTTTAAAATATGTCTATTTAAATGTAGATCTTTGAATTGCATAAGGAATAATTTTTGCAAAGATACTTATTCCGACTTCTAGTTTAACTGCTTATTCTATAATAAAAAATGATCAAAAGAAAGTCATAAATACTTTAGAGTAAACCTATCTTTCAATTCCATAAACATCAACAAGCATCTCCATAAATTCGGTTCTAAATAAAACATGCATACCATTCTTTTTTGCAACATGAATAGAATCAGAATTTTCGACATGGATAAGAGATATTAACCGATTAGTTTCTAAATTTTTAAATCCGAAACTCTTTATTTGTTTTGCTACTTCGGTTCCATAACCCATTTTCCAAAACTTAGGTTTTAAAGAATACGCAATTTCATATTCGCTCTTACCTTTTAATTCTCGAGGTATTATTCCACCCATCCCAATAAGCTTTCCATTTTCCTTTAATTCAACAGCTAATAGACCAAATCCGCTTTCTTGATACCTTTGCAACTGTCTTGTAATCCAATCCTTAGCAAGAAAACCTTTAGTCTTTGTAGAATCCATTGCTAAAAAATGAAGTCTGTCATTATCATCAAAAAATTCGGTCCAACCAGGTATATCATTCTCAGATAGTTTTCTAAATCTCAATCTTTTACTCTCTTGGTTAAAATAGTCCATGTATTATTTGGTTTATTGTATATCCTTTAGTCATACAATTTCAATTAGAAGCTTCAATAAGTAAAATCAATAATAAATATTAGCTTTTAGTAGTTTTTAACTGTTTGATCTTAATATTTAATGCTGCAAAAAGCAAGGTCATAAAAGGACTTAAATAATTAAAAATAGCATAAACGAAATACTCGCCAACACTTACTCCAAGCACACCCGATTGATATGCTCCACAAGTGTTCCAAGGCACCAAAACTGAAGTTACCGTACCTGAATCTTCAAGGGTTCGGCTTAAGTTTTCAGGTGCCAAACCTTTCTCTTCATAAGCCTTACTAAACATTTTTCCAGGAACAACAATTGCTAAATATTGATCAGATGCGGTGACGTTTAAAGCTAAACAAGTTGTAACAGTACTAGCGAATAAACCAAATACAGAATTAGCCATTTTTAATAGTGCTGAACTTATTCTTGCTAAAGCACCAATGGCATCCATAATTCCTCCAAAAACCATCGCACAGATAATTAACCAAATTGTACCTAGCATACCTCTCATTCCTCCTGAAGAAAATAAATCATTCAATTCAGCATTACTAGTTTCTATTGAAGTATCCACAGTAATGGCATTCATAATACCTTGATATGCACTTTGAAAAGTAAGTGTCTCCGCATTAGCGATTTTCATAACAATATCTGGTTGAAATATCAAGGCAAAAACACCACCTAGAAGTGTTCCAATCAACAAAGCTACTAATGGCTGAGTCTTTCTAATAATTAATAAAATTACGGTAATTGGAACCAAAAACAACCAGGCACTAATATTAAAAGATTCATTAATGGAGTTCAAAATAGAGGTAGTATCAGCAGTTCCCGTAGTATCAATTGTAAAACCAATTATAATAAAAACAATTAAAGTTATAATAATAGTTGGTACCGTTGTATATGCCATATATCGAATATGTGTAAATAAATCTGTTCCAGCCATTGCGGGCGCTAAGTTGGTAGTATCAGATAAGGGGGACATTTTATCGCCAAAATAAGCTCCAGAGAGAACTGCTCCTGCCACCATACCCAATGAAATTCCTAAAGCTCCTCCAATTCCAATTAATGCAATACCAACTGTTGCCGAAGTTGTCCAAGAACTACCTGTTGCTATTGAAATCACAGCACAAATAACTACTGTTGCCGGAAGAAATATTGTAGGATTCAATATTTTTAATCCGTAATAAATCATGGTAGGAATTACCCCACTAATCAACCAGGTTCCAGCTAAAGCTCCAACAAATAAAAGTATTAAAATTGCTCCTGTTGTCGATTTTAAATTATTTGCAACTTCCTCTATCATTTTATGATAAGTCACTTTATTAAAAAACCCTACAATAGCAGCTACTGCCCCACCAAGTAATAAAATAAATTGATTTGAACCACTTAAAGCATCATCACCATACACATAAACATTGTAAGCTAGCATTGCAACAAGTACAATTACAGGTATCAATGCTTCCCAAATATTCAATTCTTTATTCTTCGTAATATCTGTATCCATATTTTATAAACTTAGTTAGAGAAATTGATTTTATAATGTTACGTGAATTGCTGCAGTAATAAATTCAATAAATATTGTTTAATTAATTATGCTCTGTAATAGTCACCTTTCCAATTTTTAATTGATTTTTTTATGGCATTTTCTGAAAGGTTATCTTTAACTGCTTTTACAGCTAAAGCAGGGAATTCATCATCCGATGCAAATCGCAATCCAACAATTTGCCGTACAGTTAATTCAGCATCTAAAGATTTACCTGTTAGTAAATAATGTCTAAAATTTTCTTCAACTTTAATGGCTCTATCTTGAGCTTTCAAAGCAAATGCACGTGCATAAAATGCAATAAAAAATAATAAAAATGAACTAAAAACAATTAGCGACGCAGAGTAAACATTGTCAATAGATGAATTGAATAAATTAACGATTGATCCAATAAATAAAATAAGAATTGCAATTAAAGTAAAATAATGATAACCCGGAACAAAAAGTCGATGATTAGAATAATTTTGATTTTTCATGTGTGTAGTTTTAGTATAAGATGTTGTAAATATACTTTTTATTATTTAAAATTCTTAAATCAAAACCCATAGTAAAGACTTTAATCTAACTAATATTTTATCAACAAGATTGTCAATGAATTTTAAAAATTCATTTAAAATTTGTAAATTTCGAACTAACCCATAAAATTAGCCAATCATGAAAAAATCAATTTTTTATTTTATTGTAGGTGTTTTTGCTTTAAGCACAATTGCATTTGTAAACAAAGAAGAAGCAACCCCAAAAGAATTCAATCAATCATTTAGTGACGTTTTACTTCATTCAAAACAATACACATTAAAAGTTGCAGAAGCTATGCCTGCCGAATATTATAAGTATAGACCAACGGACTCTGTTAGAACTTTTGGTGAGCAAATGACACATATTGGAATGTCAACAAGTATGATATTGCATAAATTTATTAAAGGCGAAGAAATGAAAATGGATATGGAAGCAAACCATAAACTTGAAAAAAGTATAGGTGCTTCAAAAGAACAAACCATTAAATTACTAAATAATGCTTTTGATGATGCTATTAAATCTGTTAGAGATATGGATGACAAAGGTTTAAATAATACTTTTGTTTTTCCGTTTGCTCCTGATAAACCAGAATTAACCAATGAACAAGGTTTTTTATTTTTAAGAGATCATATAACACACCATCGTGGACAAGCAATAATTTACTTGCGTATGAAAGGAATTAAACCTCCTCAATATTCAGGATTTTAGAATTAAAACAACTCTTTATAAGCCTCAAATTATAATATTATTTGAGGCTTTTTTTTTACGAGTTTTCTAAATAATAAAATCCTATATTTTTTTAATTTTTACGCAACCCTATTGCTAATTAAACATCTAAATAGAAAATCCCCCGCTATGAATTTAGAATACAATATTTTAAATCATCTAAATATTAATGATAACGGCAAGTTTAGCGATGTTACATTTCTTGATGATGATTACAAAGAGTTAAAAAAAGTATTAAATACTTTAAATGAAAGTAATTACATAGTCGTTGACGAATGTAGTTCAAGAAATTTTGAAGCTTTTGGCATTTCTAATGATCGAAAAAAGTGTATAAAAGCTAAAATAAAAATAAATGGAAAAATATATCTCCATTCATTAAAAAAGGAGGTGTCAGAACCTAAACAAGAAACAAAAAGAAAACGAAGCTTTAAATTAGCTTACTTCTTTAACTTATAATAAAATATTACTCAAGATTAATCTTAGGATTATTAGGGGGTTTGATCTTATCAAACCCTTTTTTTTGTTTTATAATCTATTCGTTTTTTACTTCACTTTTTTTTAATCAAGTTAATACTAAATCACGGTAGTAGCCGTTATTATAATTGATTTTATATAAACATTCGTTTATAATCAAAACATAAAATCAATTGCTATATATGAAAAAGTACAATTTTTACCCATTATTTATCCATTCGTTAGAATACAAGGTGTTCTTCTTGGAATTAGACAAAATCTTAGTCAGACTAAATATTAATCAAGAGAAAGTGAATTAGCAACATAGAAAATGTGAGTTACAAATAGCACTGTTTTCAATTTGGACTTTTTAAAAACAATCTTTTGGATTAACTCCGTTGATCCCTAAATGACTGCTTCTGCAAAAACAAAAAAATCCGCACAAAAGTGCGGATTTTTGAATGATGTGGGCAATGAGGGATTCGAACCCCCGACCCCCTCGGTGTAAACGAGGTGCTCTGAACCAACTGAGCTAATTGCCCTAAGCGGTTGCAAATATAATTGAGTTTTTTATTCTGACAAACATTTTATTATAAAAACATTTCTTTTTATAATAAAAAATCTCCACATCATTAAATTGAGTGGAGATCTTACTTATTTATTTAAAGTTATTATTTTGATAATGAGGGAACATTAACATAAATTGCATTAGAACGACTTTCAATTCCTTTATTATATACGTCTAAAAATTCTTTTCTTTTTTCTTCATTTGGAACATAATTTTTAAGCAATTCCCTATTCTTTACCATAAATTTTTTAATATCTTCCGTAGAATCTAGAGCAAAAACTTCAACAAAATCTCTACTATCTGACCCCCACAAATGTCTTTGGGCAGAATAACCTTTAATTAAAGAATTTTTACGAAAAACATTATCAACATATTTCTGATAATATTCATACGATTCTTTATCATAATTATTGTCATCAGCTAAAGTACTTGTTTGTACAAAATAAACAAATGAATTTTTCTTCGCCTTTTTTATTTCATTTGACATTCCATAACCATATTTTGTGGAAATATAAATTTCGTCTGAATGATAATTTGTATAAAAACTATTTTGTTTTTCAAAAAATTGCTTTCTTATATTTTCATCTGGCCAAGCTTGTTCGATTATATTTTCTCTTATATCATTAATTTTTTGAATATCATCCCACGATTTAAATACATTTACAACCTTTATATCACTAAAGTCATTTAATATATTACTTATTAATACTTCATGAGAAACTAAAATATCTATTTTACTAGTAACTTTATCAAAATACTCTTGCTCAACTGCTTTCCATTCTTTAAGGTCTACACCACCTACACCATGTAAAGTTGTTACCGTAATATATACTGGTTCAAATTCTGATGAATCACTGTTAGATTTTTCTTGAGAAATAGCACTAGTAGTTAATAATAAGGTAGCAAATACTACAATCAAGAAGGTTAATTTATTTTTCATAAAAAAGGTTTGAATAATTAAAATTATAATTTTGAATTGAACAAAGTTATAAAATTTCTATGTAATCCTTATTTATTATGAAACAAAATAATTAGAGCGGTAATTCAGCTACAACGAAAGTGCTACCTCCAACAAAAACTAAATCATCATTTTTTGCTTTATCTAAAGCAACTTGATATGCCTCAATTACAGATAAATAAACCTCTCCTTT
>DAOVTF010000276.1 GCA_030633225.1 Flavobacteriaceae bacterium | reverse complement strand
GAATGCTTTTCTTCTGATTTATTTGAAGGATAAGATGCATTATCTTCTTTTACTTCAGAAACTAATTCTTTTGATTTTTCAATTATTGTAGGAGGAGCATCTAATTTTTCTCCAACAACAAGAGAGGTAAAATAAGAAGCCGGGATTATAAATCGACTAGATTTTTTTTTTGCCATCAAAAGTGATGGATGCAATTTTCATTAAAGTAAGTTCGACCAATAATCTTTGATTTTTACTGGTTTTATATTTCAAATCACCTTCATTTGCTAGATCAATGGCTTTGAGTAAGAACCGAAGATCTGCTTTTTGAGCTTGTTTTAAGTATTGTTTTTTTGCAGTATCACCAACTTCTAATAAAACTACAGTTGAAGCATCTTTTGCAACTAACAAATCTCTAAAATGCGATGCCAAACCACTTATAAAATGATGTCCATCAAATCCTTTATCCAAAACAGAATTGAATTCGATTAATACTTTAGGTATTTTATTTTCTATAAGCAGATCAGTCATATTAAAATATACATCGTAATCAAGTACATTTAAATTTTCGGCGACAGCTTGTCTTGTTAAGTTTGGACCAGAATAACTAACAACTCTATCAAAAATTGATAAAGCATCGCGTAAAGCGCCATCTGCTTTTTGAGCAATTACATGAAGCGCATCATCATCTGCAGTAACTTGCTCTTCTTTTGCTATTTTATGCAAATAATTTTTGATATCAATTACTCCAATACGCTTAAAATCAAATATTTGACAACGAGATAAAATGGTTGGGATGATTTTATGTTTTTCAGTAGTTGCTAAAATAAAGATGGTATGCGCAGGTGGTTCTTCCAATGTTTTTAAAAAGGCATTAAATGCCGATTGCGATAACATATGAACCTCATCAATTATATAAACTTTATACTTACCTGTTTGAGGCGGAATTCTAACTTGATCAGTTAAATTTCTAATATCATCAACAGAATTATTTGAAGCAGCATCTAATTCAAAAATATTAAAAGCAAAATCTTCATCTTCAACTATTGTGTCTGCACTTTCTTGATTTATTCTTTTGGCTAAAATTCTAGCACAAGTGGTTTTGCCAACTCCTCTAGGTCCTGTAAATAATAATGCTTGAGCTAAATGATTGTTTTTTATAGCATTTTCTAAAGTATTAGTAATAGCCTGCTGACCTACAACATCTTCAAATACTTGAGGTCTATATTTTCTTGCCGATACTATAAAATGCTCCATTTATTGAATAAAAAATTTTTGTCAAAAATATAAAATTAACTGTCAATCTTTATGTTAATATAAAAGAATTTAATCTTGAAAAATATTTTGAATTTAAATCTTTTAACTTTAATAGATAAGATCAGCAATATATTTTATCGTACAAATATTTATACTTTTTAATGATGACTTCTCTTTTCGGTTTAAATGTTGGAGTAAGTAATTCATTATCTACTGTCCATTCTTGAGGTGTAAGTTCAATGCGTTTGATAGTTTCCCATTTGCCAAATTTTTTATTTCCAATTTCAATTTCTTCTAGAATTCTATCACAAACCTTTTCATTGTTTACAATCTCATCAAAAGAAGAACCAATAACTATTTGATGCTTTTTTGCCCAATCTTGTACAAATTTAAAATTTGGTTGAACAATTGCTGCTGCCATTTTTTGACCTTCTCCAATTACTAAAATTTGTTCAATAAATCGAGATTGCTTCATTTCATTTTCCAATAGAGCAGGAGAGATGTATTTACCTCCTGAAGTTTTGAAAATTTCTTTTTTGCGCCCTGTAATTTTTAAAAAACCTTCAGAATCAATTTCTCCTTTATCTCCTGTATGGAAATATTCTCCAGTCATTACTTCGGCAGTTTTTTGTTCATCTTTATAATAGCCTTGCATTACATTGGGTCCTTTGATTAAAATTTCGCCATCTTCCGCAATTTTAATTTCTACATTATCAATAGGTTTACCAACTGTGCCAACCTTGAATAATTTGTTTTTATACATGTTAACAGTAGCTACTGGTGAGGTTTCAGTAAGACCATAACCCTCCATTACTTGCATTCCGGCAGCTGCAAAAATTCTTGCTAGTCTTGGTTGCAAGGCTGCACTACCAGATACCATTGTCGACAGGTTTCCGCCTAAGGCCTCTCTCCATTTTACAAAAATAAGTTTATTGGCCAACGCTAATTGTTTTTCGTACCACCAACCATTTTCACCATATGGTTTATATTGTAAACCTAACTCTACTGCCCAAAAGAATAATTTCTTTTTTATTCCGGTTAGATCGGCACCTTTTGCAATGATACTATCATATATTTTTTCCAATAATCGTGGAACCACACTCATGAAGTCTGGCTTTATTTCTTTAATATTATCACCAATTTTTTCAATACTTTCTGCAAAATAAATTGAAATACCATTATAGAAATATAAATAATGAAGCATTCTTTCAAAAACATGACAAACCGGTAAAAAACTAATTGCTTTTGATTTTCCGGCAATTAGTGGTAGCCTTAATGAGCTATCAATAACATTAGTTACAATGTTATCATGAGATAGCATAACACCCTTTGGAACTCCAGTTGTTCCTGATGTGTAAATTATTGTGGCAAGATCATTTGCTAATACACCATCTTTAATTTTGTCTACTTCGTTTTGATTATCATTGTCTTCGCCTAGTTTTAAAACTTCTTCCCAATTTTTACATCCAGAAATATTATCAAAAGAATATATCTCTTTTAAAGTAGGGACTTCATCTATAACTGCTTTGGCTTTTTCATATAATACCTCATCCGATAAAAAACAAAGTGTAACTTCGGCATGATTAAAAATATACTTATAATCATTTTTACTTATGGTTGGATAAATTGGAATTGTGGTTACACCAATTTGCATCATTCCAATATCCATGATATTCCATTCAGTTCTGTTACTAGATGAAATAATGGCAATCTTATCTCCTTTTTTTATACCTAAGTTTAACAAACCTCTACTAATAGTATTGGCTTTTTCAACAAATTCCTTTGATGAAGTTGCTTTCCAGTTACCATCGTATTTTGTTACTAGTGATTTTTTTAAATTGTGAT
>DAOVTF010000048.1 GCA_030633225.1 Flavobacteriaceae bacterium | reverse complement strand
TGTCTTTAGAGGTTTTAATATACTCACGTAAAACATTAAAAATCGCTTCGTCCTTTTTTAATTCTTTTGTTGCTATTAATTTATCAACTTCAATTTTAAAATCTTTTAATTGTTTTGCAACAATAGTATTTAATATAGTCATTGGATTGGCACAATTCGCCATAGAACCAACAGCTCTATACTCAAATTTATTTCCTGTAAATGCAAAAGGAGAAGTTCTGTTTCTATCTGTATTATCTAATAGTATTTCTGGAATTTTTCCAACAACATTTAATTTTAGATCAGTTTTTTCTTGAGGAGACAATTTTCCGTTGGTAACTCCTTCCAGTTCTTTCAAAACATTGGTCAATTGTTCACCAATAAATACTGAAATAATTGCTGGTGGAGCTTCATTAGCACCTAAACGATGATCGTTACTTGCTGATGCAATACCAGCACGCATTAATTCTTCATATTCTCGAATTGCTTTAATTGTATTGATAAAGAATGTTAAAAATTCTAAATTACGCATTGGTGTTTTACCCGGACCTAATAAATTTACTCCCGTATCTGTACTCAATGACCAGTTGTTGTGTTTACCCGAACCATTAATTCCTGCAAAAGGTTTTTCGTGTAATAATAATTTAAAATTATGTTTTGAAGCAATTCTACCCATAACATCCATTAATAATGAATTATGATCTACGGCTAAATTTGCTTCTTCATAAATTGGTGCCAATTCAAATTGATTTGGCGCTACTTCATTATGTCTTGTCTTTACAGGAATACCTAATTTCATACTTTCATATTCCAATTCGCGCATAAAATTCATTGCTCTTGATGGAATACTACCAAAATAATGATCATCTAATTGCTGCCCTTTAGCAGCTGAGTGACCTAATAAAGTACGACCTGTCATAATAATATCAGGACGAGAAATTGCCAATGCTTTATCAATTAAAAAGTATTCTTGCTCCCAACCTAATGACGCATTAACTTTAGTAACATTTTTATCAAAATATTTTGCTACTGCAGTTGCGTGTTTGTCAATAGCCTGTAAAGCTCTTAACAAAGGTGTTTTATTATCTAACGCTTCACCTGTGTAAGCGACAAAAATTGTTGGGATACAGAGTGTTGTTCCATAAATAAACGCTGGTGATGTTGGGTCCCAAGCGGTGTACCCTCTCGCTTCAAAAGTATTTCTTATACCTCCATTAGGAAAACTAGATGCATCTGGTTCTTGCTGCACCAATTCATTTCCACCAAATCTTTCAATAGCATTACCCCCTTCGGTTGGTTCAAAGAATGCGTCGTGTTTTTCAGCAGTTCCACCTGTTAATGGTTGAAACCAATGTGTATAATGACTAACACCTTTTGACATGGCCCATTCTTTCATTGCGGCAGCAACTTGGTCGGCAATTTTTCTATCAATTTTTGTTCCTTTTGTCATTGCATTCATCACTCCATTATATGCTTCTTTTGTTAAATATTGACGCATAGAATTCTCGCTAAATACATTAATCCCAAAAGATTCTGAATGTTTTGCTGGTTCTGTAAATTTAATCGGTTTACGATTTAATGTTTCTCGTAAAGCTTGAAATCGAAAAGTTGTCATTTTTATAGGTTTTTATTTATATGCTGTAAAAATATGCTTTTTTACAAATAAAAAAACATTACCCCTCTTTTTTTTAGGGTATAAATTATATTTTTATTACATATTTAATATTATACCCTATATTTTATAGGTTGAATAAAAATTTACTAAAATAATTGAATTTAATTAAATTATAGCATTAAGGCTATAAATACAACATAACCACCAAGAAGTATTAATCCTTCTTTCCAACTTAGTTTCATACGTTCAGGAACAAAAACTAAAGGAAGTATTAGCACCGCAAATACCAACATCCAAATTATGTCATTAGTTAATAATCTAGGATCTTGGACGGATAAAGGAGTTATCATAGATGTAATACCCAAAACAGCTAAAATATTGAACACATTTGAACCTATTAGATTACCAAGAGATATAGCTTTTTCTTTATTGACTACAGCAATAATTGATGCTGCTAATTCTGGAACGCTAGTACCTATTGAAATTATAGTCACTCCAATTACCCTCTCGCTAACATTAAAATGATGTGCTATATTTATTGCTCCTTTAATTAATAATTCCGATCCTAACCATAAACCAGCTCCTCCAATAATTAAATACATTAATGCTTTAAGTATAGGTAGAGGAATATCATCATCGGGCATTTCATCAACAACAGCTGTCTTTTGAAATTTTAATAAATAAACCAAAAATACGATCAACAATAAAAATAAAATAACACCTTCGTATCTTTGTAAAACCCCATCAAAAGCGATAAATAGATAAAATATTACGGAAGCCATCATCATTACTGGCCAATCTATCTTATAGAAACTTTTTTCTATTCTCATAGTAGATACAATAGTAACAATACCAAGAACCAAACCTAAATTTGCAATATTTGAACCTATAACATTTCCTAAAGCTATATCTGCGTGACCGTCTAAAGCAGAATTTAAGCTAACTATTAACTCAGGGGCTGAAGTTGCAAAAGAAACAACTGTCATTCCAATTACTATTTTTGGAATATTTAATCGTAATGATAATCCTACAGCAGCTTTCAACAACCAATTTCCTCCTAAGATTAAAATAACAAAGCCGGCGATTAATAATAAATAGTCCATGATTGGTTTTTTACAAATATATATTAAATAAGTCCCAAGTTATATTTATGCCATTGAATGTATAGAAAATTATAAATTTTTGTTAAAAACTATAATAATAGTTGTTTAACTATATTTATAGTTTACATTTGAAAAATAATTATTTTTTATGAAAAAGCTCACCAATAAGGAGGAGGAAATAATGCAAGTTCTTTGGCAGCTAAAAAAAGCTTTTGTAAAAGAAGTTGTTGCTGAATTACCAGACCCAAAACCACATTACAACACCATATCAACAATTATTAGAAATATGGAAGAAAAAGGTTTTATAAATCATATTGCATTTGGAAAAACTTATCAGTATTACCCTGAGATTTCCAAAGAAGAATACAAAAAAAATTATATGAAAAAGACCATTCATCATTATTTTGAAGACTCCTATAAGAATGTTGTTTCTTACTTTGCCAAGGAAGAAAAAATTAGTGTGGATGAGTTAAAAGAAATAATTTCTATTATAGAAAAATCAAAAAATAATTAAACTTGAAATCATGGAATTTCTACTAAAATCAACTTTTGTACTTAGTTTGTTTTATGCTTTTTACAAAATATTTTTACAAAACGAAACATTTTTTAAATCGATTAGAGTTTATTTTTTGATTGGATTTATTTTGGCAATTGCAATACCTTTAATTGTAATAACAAAATATATTGAAGTAGAACCTATTAATTTATCAAATGTTAATTTTATCAATGCCACTTCAACCTTGCCTAACTCTAATTTTGATTGGATGCAAGTTATTATTATAACTTATTTAATCGGAGTTGTGTTTTTCTCAATTCGGTTTCTATATCAACTTAGTTCATTATTATGGTTTTTATATCAACATCCTAAAACCAAAAAAGGCAACCATTTTATGGTTAAAACAGATAAAAATAAAACTCCTTTTTCGTTCTTTAACTATATTGTCTACAACTCTAATCAATTCAAAAAATTAGAATTAAAACAAATAATTTCTCATGAAAAAATTCATGTAAATCAATTCCATAGTTTAGATACAATACTCTCGCAATTGGCACTTATATTAAATTGGTTTAACCCTTTTATTTGGCTGTATTCAAAAGAGCTTCAAAAAAATTTAGAATACATAGCGGATGAATACGCGCAAAATATTGCTCAAGAAAAAAAGAACTACCAACATTTATTATTAAAAACAGTTTCGCCAAATTATCAAATGGCATTAACAAGTAATTTTTATAATTCATTAATCAAAAATCGCATAAATATGTTACAAAAAAATCGATCAAACAAAACAATGTATTTTAAATTTGTATTAATTATCCCAATATTAATTGCATTTATTTTTACTTTTAACACTGAAATTATTGCACAGCAAAAAAGGGTAAAGACCGTTGAAACTCAAACAAATTACGAGGTTGAAATTATTACCAAAGATTTTCAAAAGGATGATCTTGAAAAATTAAAAACAAGACTTTCAACCAAAGGTATTAGCCTTAAATATTCAAAATTAAAATACAATTCTAAAAATGAAATAACAGGATTAAATCTTAATATTAAAAATACCAAAGGAAATCAATCTAGTCTTTCACAAAATAGTTCAGATCCCATTAATCCTATTCGTATAAAAGTGAATAAAGAGACTGGAGCTATGGAAGTTGGTAATTTTTCAGAACATGATTTACACGAAAATATTTTTATAAACTCTGGAAATAGCGGAACGCACAAAAAAATTATAGTTAAAAAAATGGGTGATGGAATTGATGATGCAGATGTGATATGGGTTTCTGGTGACAGTACAAAAGTTGTAGATTTAAAAGGTGACAATAGTTTTGTTTTTATCACAGATGATGAAACCACCAAATTATCTATGGGTAATGACAATAAAAAATCTTATACCTATAAAATAAAAAGAGTAGGCGGTGATAATGATATTCGTGTAGGAACTGATCAAGCTGGTTCATCAAACCTATGGGTTTCTAAAAATGGAGATTCTACAAAAGTGAAAATTATTGAAATTATAGAACTTGATGAAGATAGTGGTGACATACATAAAGTAATCGTTAAATCTGATGATAAAAAACATTCAAAACACGGTAATATGATGTTTATTGATTCTGATGGGAAAAAGCCTTTATTTATTGTCGATGGGAAGGAAATTGAAAATGGTAAATTAGAAGATATTGACCCAGATAATATCGAAAACGTTGAAATTTATAAAGGCGATAAGGCTGTTGAAAAATATGGTGAAAAAGCTAAAGACGGAGTTATTATAATTAAAACAAAAAAGGATTAATAAAGTTTGGTTTTATCTTAAAGTGGGTTTCATTTAAATATGAAACTCACTTTTGTTTTTAGAATTCAAAAACCGTCAAAT
Source organism: Flavobacteriaceae bacterium (assembly GCA_030633225.1). Lineage (GTDB taxonomy): Bacteria > Bacteroidota > Bacteroidia > Flavobacteriales > Flavobacteriaceae > Lutimonas. The sequence continues at coordinate 4,423 of DAOVTF010000048.1, read as the reverse complement.
ATTTATAAAAACTCATTTAATAATTCTTTTTTTAGTATATGCCCGCCTTCAAAAGAAATAATTTTTGCACTATTTCCAAATAATTCATAAAAATGTTTTTTCTCATTTTCCATAACCTTTTCATTTAAATAATCATCTTGCGTTCCATAAACTAAAGAAACTTCGGTGTGAGTTTTTAAAAATTCAAAATTATCTCCTTCCAACTCCGAAGGAATTCCTCCAGACATTAACACCAATTGACTACATTTTAATTTACGACTTGCAACATATCTTAAGGCTATAGAAACGCCTTGTGAATACCCTAGTATTAAAAGATTTTTATCAATTGGAAAATCTTCATTTTTAAGAACAGTATCAAGATAGTGCATTACATTTTCTATTTCTTTTTTGGTGTTTTCTTTAGTAAGCCAACTAGCCCCTACATGCTTATATTTTGAACCAAGATAATATTTACTTGGTGCTTGAGGTGCTACAATATAGTTTTCTTCAACATTTAATTCGTTAAAATACTTTAAAAAATATTTACTTAAATACCCTATACCGTGAAAAACCAACCAAATATTTTTGGTTTTATCAGTCATTTTATTTAAGGTTGAATAGGTATTGGTAGAAAAATAAGTTGTTTCTTTTTCAGTAGAATTCATACTAAACTTGAATTTGGTCTATAGATAAATTGGCTTTTTCTACATTATTCAGCAGTAATAATTCTTCCAACAAATCTCTTTTATTACTCATTCTAGGTACTTTATGTTGACCTCCTAGTTTATTTTTCTCCTTTAACCATTGGTAAAAAAGTCCATTTTTAGCTTGATGAATCTGAGGTAATGCTAAGGTCATATCTTTATACCTTTTAGCTTCATAATCAGAATTAATGTTTTTTAAGGTTTCATCTAAATAAATCGTAAAATCCTCTCTGTTTCCTGGAGGCTTTTTAAACTCGATGACCCATTCGTGACCTCCACTTTTATTCCCATTCATAAAAATAGGAGCTACTGTAAAATCTGTAATAATAGCATTGGTTTTAGAACAAGCAACTTTTAATGCGTCTTCAGCATTTTCAACTACCAACTCTTCTCCAAAAACATTGATAAAATGTTTTGTACGACCAGTGATTTTTATTCGATAAGGTTTTAAGCATGTAAACCTAACCGTATCTCCAATTAAATAACGCCACAACCCTGAATTAGTTGAAATTACTATTGCATAATTCTTATCTAATTCTACTTGTTCAATAGGAATTGCTTCAGAATTTTCACCTTCAAATTTATCCATTGGAATAAATTCGTAAAAAATTCCATAATCTAACATCAGCAACATTTCATTCGAAAAATTAGAATCCTGAATACCAAAAAAACCTTCAGAAGCATTATATGTTTCGAAATATCTAAAAGTGCTTTTCGGAATTAACTTTTTGTACTGTTCTCTATATGGATTAAAATTTACACCTCCATGAAAATACACTTCTAAATTAGGCCAAACCTCAAGCAAATTATCTTTACCCGTTACTTCAAGAACTCTGTTTAACAAAACTAACATCCAAGAAGGAACACCTGCCAAACTTCTTATATCTTCATCAATTGTCTCTTCAATAATAGCATCCATTTTAGCTTCCCACTCGTCCATTAACGAAGTTTTTAAACTAGGTGTACTACTAAAATCTGCCCAAAAAGGCAAATTTTCGATAATTATTGCCGAAAGATCACCAAAATAAGTTTCATTATCTTCATAAACTGCACTACTTCCCCCTAAACGTAAGCCTTTGCCTTTAAACATTTCGGTCTCTTCATTGTTGTTTATATACATACACAACAAATCTTTTCCGGCTTTCATATGGCAATCCTCAATTGCATCATCACTTACTGGTATAAATTTACTTTTTGCATTGGTTGTACCACTTGATTTTGCAAACCATCTTATTTTGCCTGGCCAAAAAATATTTTGTTCTCCTCTTCTTGATCTTTCTATTAAAGGTTCAATAGTTTCATATTGTTGAATCGGGACTCTTTTTGTAAAAGAATAATAATCTTTTATCGACGGAAAGTCATACTTTTTTCCAATCTCTGTAAACTGTGCTGATGATAACAAATTATACAAAACTTCATTTTGTACGTCAATTGGAAAATCAACAAACATATCAATTTGATATTTGCGTTTTTTTAATATCCACGATAGTACTGTATGAAATAATGGAAATTGCATAAGTATGAAAACAGTTTTTTTGTATTATCTTTAGCCACTAAATTTACAATAATATTTTTTGGTAACTAAAATTTATTTTTAAATAAAAACTTATGTCGAAAGTAGGAGTTATAATGGGAAGTGATTCTGATTTGCCAATTATGCAAGAGGCAATTAATATTTTACAAAGCTTTGATATTGAAACTGAGGTAGATATCGTTTCTGCACATCGAACACCTGAAAAACTTTTTGATTATGCTACAAATGCTCACACGCGTGGAATTAATGTAATTATAGCCGGTGCCGGAGGTGCTGCTCACTTACCCGGAATGGTAGCGTCTTTGAGCCCTTTACCTGTAATTGGCGTTCCTGTAAAATCTAGAAATTCAATAGATGGATGGGATTCTGTACTTTCAATTTTACAAATGCCTGGCGGAGTTCCTGTGGCAACTGTTGCCCTTGACGGAGCTAAAAATGCAGGTATTTTGGCAGCTCAAATTATTGGTCAAGCCGATAAATGCGTTCTAGACAAAATAGTTTTTTATAAAGAAAGCCTTAAAGTCAAGGTAAATAAAGCCTCTGATAAACTAAATAAATAAGTACATTAAAGAGCTTGAAGGTTATGCTTTTTGCTTCTTGATTCTTACTTCTTACTCTTTACTATATAAACCATGAACAACCCTCTCTTACAAGATTTTAACACCAATTACCAAACTGCACCTTTTTCAAAAATTAAAAATGAGCATTTTAAACCTGCTTTTGAAAAAGCAATAATTTTGGCAAAAGCCGAAATAGATCTAATTGTCAACAATGAAATAAAACCAACATTTCAAAACACTCTTGAAGAATTAGAATTTACAGGAGGAAAATTAGACAGGATTTCGAGTATCTTTTTCAATTTGAACTCGGCTGAAACCAATGATGAAATTCAAAATATTGCCCAAGAAGTTTCACCAATGTTATCTGAATTTGCCAATGATGTTCGGTTAAATAAAAAGCTGTTTTTAAAAATTAAATCTGTTTTTAATCAAAAAGATAATTTAGACTTAAATAAAGAGCAACAAATGCTCTTAGAAAAAAAATACAAAGCTTTTGTTAGAAATGGGGCTAATTTAAATAAAACAGATAAAAACAAACTAAGGGAAATTGACAAAAATCTTTCTAAATTAAGTTTACAATTTGGAGAAAATGTTTTAGCTGAAACTAATGTTTTTGAACTAGTAATTACTGATAAAAAGAAATTGACTGGTTTACCGGAAGGAACTGTTGAAGCAGCTAAAATGCTTGCAAAAGAAAAAGGTATTGAAGGGTGGATTTTCACATTAGATTACCCAAGTTATATTCCATTCATGACTTATGCAAAAGATAGAGATTTAAGAGAGAACATATCAAATGCTTTTGGAGCAAGAGCATTTAAAAATAATGAATACGATAACCAAAATATTATTATACAAATAGTAAATCTCCGCCATGAGCGAGCAAATTTATTAGGTTATAAAAGTCATGCAAATTTTGTTTTAGAAGAAAGGATGGCTGAAACTCCTGAAAAAGTTAAAACCTTTCTAAATGAATTATTGGTAAAAGCAAAACCTGCCGCAAAAAAAGATTTTCAAAAAGTAAATGAGTTAGCCCAAAAAGATGGGGTTGATTTATTACAAAAATGGGATAGTGCCTATTATTCTGAAAAATTAAAAAAAGAATTGTTCAGTTTAGATGATGAACAACTCAAACCATACTTTAAATTAGAAAATGTAATTGATGGTGTTTTTACAATTGCAGGCAAATTATACGATTTACATTTTGAGGAAATTTTTAATATTGATAAATACCATAAAGATGTAAAAACCTACAAAGTCACAGATAAAAACAATGAATTTATTGCCGTTTTTTATGCAGATTTCTTTCCGAGAAAAGGAAAACGAAATGGTGCGTGGATGACATCTTATAAAGAGCAATGGAAAAAAGGTAATGAAAATTCAAGACCACATATATCTATAGTTTGTAATTTTACTAAACCCACAGAAACCAAACCGTCACTTTTAACTTTTAATGAAGTAACTACATTATTTCATGAGTTTGGGCATGCTTTACATGGTATGCTTGCGAATACAACTTATCCTAGTTTATCTGGCACACATGTTTATTGGGATTTTGTCGAGCTACCTAGTCAGGTTTTTGAAAACTGGTGTTATGAAAAAGAAGCCCTAAATATTTTTGCTATACATTATAAAACTGGTGAGATTAT
>DAOVTF010000224.1 GCA_030633225.1 Flavobacteriaceae bacterium | reverse complement strand
ATGCTTAATAAAAATGATGTAAACACAATTGCTCGTTTAATTAGTATTGCCGAAAACAAGCCTAAAGATTTTAAAGAAATTTTTAAGAGTTTTGCTATTTTAGGAAAAACAGAAAAAGAGAATACTCCAATATTAAGGATTACAGGTACAGGTGGTGCAGGTAAATCTTCATTAGTTGATGAATTGGTTAGAAGATTTTTAATCGACTTTCCTAAAAAAAACATTGCAATTGTTTCAGTTGATCCATCCAAAAGAAAAACAGGAGGTGCTCTTTTGGGAGATAGAATTCGTATGAATTCAGTAAATAATGATAGAGTTTATATGCGATCTTTGGCTACTCGACAATCGAACTTGGCTTTATCTAAACACGTTAGTGATGCACTTGAGATTTTAAAAGCTGCAAACTATGATCTTATAATACTTGAAACTTCAGGTATTGGTCAATCAGATACCGAAATATTAGACCACTCTGATGTTTCTCTTTATGTAATGACACCAGAGTATGGTGCCGCTACGCAATTAGAAAAAATTGATATGATCGATTTTGCTGATGTGATTGCACTAAATAAATTTGATAAAAAAGGATCTTTAGATGCATTACGAGATGTAAAAAAACAATACCAACGAAATCATAATCTATGGGATAAAAAAATAGAAGACATGCCAGTTTTTGGTACTATAGCATCACAATTTAACGATCCTGGAACTAATAATTTGTACAGTTTTATTATTAGTTTAATAAATAACAAAACATCAGCAAAACTTAATAGCACTTTTGAAATTAGTGAGGCAATGAGTGAGAAACAATTCATCATCCCTCCAAAAAGAGTTCGTTATTTATCTGAAATTACAGAAAATAACCATACATATGATGACTGGTCCAAAAAACAAAGTAAAATTGCACAGAGCTTATATGGTGTTTTTAAAACAATAGAAACTTTTGCAAAAGAAAGAATTACATTAAATCGTAACGGAATTGAAGAAAAAAAATTAAAAATAGAATCAGATAATAAAGAAATTATAAATCAGCTTTTAATTGAATTTTCAAATATAAAAAAGGATCTAGATCCACATAACTGGGATATAATTCTAAACTTTGACAATAAAAAACAAAGCTATAAAGATGATATTTTCACTTTTAAAGTTCGTGATAAAGAAATTAAAATAAAAACACATATTGAATCCTTATCACATTTAAAAATACCTAAAATAACATTGCCAAAATATGAAGCCTGGGGCGATCTTTTACTTTGGACCTTGCAAGAAAATGTTCCAGGAGAATTCCCTTTTACCGCCGGAATATATCCTTTTAAAAGAACTGGTGAAGATCCTACTCGAATGTTTGCAGGAGAAGGAGGGCCCGAAAGAACCAATAGAAGATTTCATTATGTTAGTTTAGACGCTCCGGCAAAAAGATTATCTACTGCTTTTGATAGCGTTACTTTATATGGTAACGACCCTGATTTAAGGCCTGACATTTATGGCAAAATTGGTAATGCAGGAGTTTCTATTTGTTGTTTAGATGATGCCAAAAAATTATATTCAGGGTTTGATCTTACCAATCCTTTAACATCGGTTTCAATGACCATAAATGGCCCTGCACCTATGATGCTAGGTTATTTTATGAATACTGCAATTGATCAGGAGTGTGAAAAATATATTATAGAGCATCAACTTGAAAAAGAAATAAATGCTAAGATTAAAGATATTTATTCTAAAAAAGATGTTGTAATTCCATCCTATCAAGGAAAATTACCTGAAGGAAATAATGGGTTGGGCTTAATGCTTTTAGGGGTTACTGGTGATGAAATATTACCAGATGACGTTTATCAAAAAATTAAACAAGGTACTATTTCAAAAGTAAGAGGCACCGTTCAAGCAGATATTTTAAAGGAAGATCAAGCTCAAAATACATGTATCTTTTCAACAGAGTTTGCTTTAAAAATGATGGGCGATGTTCAAGAATATTTCACATTAAATAATATCCGAAATTTTTATTCAGTTTCTATCTCAGGTTATCATATTGCTGAGGCTGGAGCAAATCCAATTTCTCAATTGGCTTTTACGCTTTCAAACGGATTTACTTATGTTGAATATTATTTGAGTAGAGGAATGGATATCAATAAATTTGGACCAAACTTATCTTTCTTTTTCTCTAACGGAATTGATGCTGAATATTCAGTTATTGGTAGAGTTGCTCGTAAAATATGGGCAAAAGCAATGAAATTAAAATACGGTGCCAATGAAAGAGCACAAATGCTGAAATATCATATTCAAACTTCAGGCAGATCACTACATGCTCAAGAGATTGATTTTAATGACATAAGAACTACATTACAAGCACTTTATGCTATTTATGATAATTGTAATTCGTTACATACAAATGCCTATGATGAAGCAATAACCACACCTACCGAGGAATCTGTTAGACGTGCCATGGCAATTCAATTGATTATCAACAAAGAATTAGGATTGGCAAAAAATGAAAACCCTTTACAAGGATCTTTTATCATTGAAGAATTAACCGATTTGGTTGAAGAAGCTGTTTATACCGAATTTGATAAAATTACAGAACGTGGCGGGGTTTTAGGTGCTATGGAAACCATGTACCAACGTTCAAAAATTCAGGAGGAAAGTTTGTATTATGAGGAATTAAAGCACACCGGAGAATTTGAAATAGTAGGTGTTAATACTTTCTTAAGTAGTAAGGGATCACCAACCATACTACCACAAGAAGTAATTCGAGCAACAGAAAAAGAAAAATCCCATCAAATTGAAGTTATAAATAATTTACATAAAGCAAACAAAAAAATTGCAAAGGATGAAATCAAAAAATTAAAGGAGAAAGCTATAAACAATGAAAATATTTTTGAGCAATTAATGGAAGTAACAAAAGTTTGCACATTGGGTCAAATTACTTCGGCATTATTTGAAGTTGGCGGTCAATATAGACGCAATATGTAAGCATAGAACCACTTTTGTATTAAATAATTGTATGTGAATCTCCTTTCCGATGGGTTCGCAATTCATAGAGACCGACAAGAGTAACTCGGAATTCTTTTTGATTAAGTCTTTTTTACAAATTAAATTTTTAGATTTGTTTATAAATTAACCACTTTAAACCTATCCAATGGAAAAACTCTACGAGTATCTAAATATTGCTGTGGACAAAATTGTCTTTTTTGCACCAAAAGTTCTTTTGGCGGCTTTAATTGCTTGGATTGGTATAAAAATTATAAAAAAAATAACCAATCTTGTAAAATTAGGTCTAGAAAAATCAGGGTTTTCAAGCAATTTTGCACCCTTTATAATATCGGTAACAGATATTATTTTAAAAATAAGTTTAATATTTATCATTGCTAGTATTTTAGGTGCTGATCTAACTGGTTTTATTGCCATACTTGCTGCAGCCGGATTTGCCATTGGGATGGCATTACAAGGTAGTTTAGGTAATTTTGCTTCTGGTATTTTAGTACTATCCTTTAAGCCCTATAAAACGGATGATTGGATTAAAATTAATGACAATTTTGGTCAGGTTGAAGAAATTGGAATCTTTAATACAAAAATAATCACTCGTGATCATAATACTTTAATAGTACCCAATTCAATAGTTACCGATTCAATATTAACAAATTATTCATTAATTGGTACTAGGCGAGTTGAAGTATTAATACCAATACCTTATAGTGAAAGCTTTCCTAGGGTTAAAAAACTTATTAATGAGGCATTATTTGAAATACCTGCTATACTAAACGATCCCAAACCAGTTATTGAAATTAACAACTATGATACACATAGTGTTATGATTGCTGTAAGGCCATATGCTAACCCCAATGATTATTGGAAAGCAGTTAGGGATACTAAAGCTATTATTAAAAAAGTTTTCCATGAAAATGAAATTAAGATTGCTTATATTGAAGGGTATATGATGGGTGAAATTGGAGAATAATAAATTACAAATTTAATTTCATTGCACCAAATCACTCTATTTGAATTCAAAACGCAAACTACAATAGTTTTCACATTAGCATCAATTGAAATATCTGTTTTAAAATAAAAATATTTTGAATTTAAGATTCTT
>DAOVTF010000148.1 GCA_030633225.1 Flavobacteriaceae bacterium | reverse complement strand
TTTGCAAATTTGGAGGAGTAAAGAAAACTTTCGTGAGGAATCGGAATGGAGTACCTGGGTTTATAGAATTTCATTAAACGTTTGTTTGACCTTACTTAAGAAAAGGAAAAATAACCGCCAGCATTTTGCATCTGACTCTTTGCCTGCTGAAGAAACTGAAGATAATTATGCATTTTCAGACGAATCTCTAAATCTATTATATGCGGCTATTAAAAAACTATCAGAAATAGATAGAGCCATTATTATGCTTTATTTAGAAGAAAAATCATATAAGGAAATCGCTGCTATTATAGGAACAAATCCAAATAACATTGGTGTGCGTATTAAAAGAATTAAAATTAAATTAAAAAAAATATTAGATGGAAAAAACAATTGAAAATATATGGAAAGACGGTTTTCTTAAAAGTGATGCATTAATAGCACCAAAAATAAATAACCTATACAACCGAAAATCAATTCATCTCATTGATAGATTTAAAAGAATGTTTAAAATAAATTTGATTGCAATTGTTGCATTCTCTTTTATCTTTTTGATTGTATCATTTTTTGTAGGAATACCTTTAATGGGTGCTATATTTTTTGTAACCCTTATTGTACTCGTTATTATTAATAAAAAGTTATTGATTGGATTAGATAGCATAGATAAAGGTGAAAATAGTTATCAATACCTAAAGGCATTTAACCAATGGATAAAAAAGCAAGTATCTATCAATAAAAGAATGTCAACATTTTTGTACCCAATTATATTTATGTCTATTATTTTAGGCTTTTGGTTTAAAGACGCAGAGGGCATCTTTTTAGGTAAAAGGCTTGTGAATAAGATTCTAATAGGTTTTCCTGATATCTATCTGGTATATGGAATCCCATTAATAGGAATTGTTATAGTTTTTTTAATTTTAGGTTTATTGGCATTTTTTGGTGGTAGAATTTATCAATGGGATTTAAACCTTGTTTACGGAAGAGTATTCAAAAAACTGGATGAATTGTTGACTGATTTAGAAAATTTAAACACTTAAATACCTATCAATAGATTGTATTTATTGGATATTTTGATTTTTTTTTGAAAAAAATGAATTTTGCATGTAATATTTATTGCTTTTAGCCACTAACCAAGAAAACATCAAATATTATGACATTACAAGAAGCTTATAACTTTTTTGAAAGTTTAAAAATAGAAACAACTAAAAAGTCTGAAATTAAAATTTATGAAAAATTTCTTCATATACTATCTGAATTAAAAATTAGAGAGTTCTCAGAAGACGAAATTCAATCCATTGAAACGGAACTTGATCGTTTAAATTTAGAATCAAATCCTGAGAACAAAAAAAAATACTTTAAGAAAGCACTAACTAAATTTGAAAAATATTTAAAGGATACATTTTCCTTAACTTCCAAAGGATATTACGCCGAATTGGGTATAGCTTTAGGAATGACTTGGGGAGTGGTTGCAGGAATTCTTATTGGTGAGCGCTTTGAAAAGTCTTTAGGAATCTCCTTAGGAATTAGCATTGGTATGCTAATTGGCATATTTGTAGGTCGTCATATGGATTCTCAGGCTAAAGCTGCAGGAAAGATGCTTTAATTAAACCGAAAATTTAGCAGAAATAAAAGCACTAATTACAACAAACGTAATCGTTGCATAAGACCAATAAAAATCAAAATAATTAGGCCTCGTTTTAAGAGGCTTTTGCTTTTATATTTTGATAATGATCACTCCTTTTTCTAGTCTTTGAAAAGTACTTATTTAAAAGATATAAATCTTTATTTCTTTTAGGTTAGTTTATCCATTTTTGATTGAAAAATCTCTAAAAATTTTCCAACATGAAATCCATCCATTAAAGCATGGTGGACTTCTATAGAAAAAGACATTTTTTTAATATTATTTTCTTCAAAATATTTACCAAATACAAATTTAGGAATTCCGCTACTTTCTCTTTCCAAATTTCTTGCATGCTTAAAGCTCGTAAATGAAACCCATGGAATAAAAGAGCAATAAATCAAATTTTGAACTTCTTTGTTAGAATCAAAATTGTTATTTTCTTTATGTTTTTTAAGTGCTTTTGTCCCTTGTTTTACAAATTCATAAATTGATTTTTCTCTTTTAAAAAAGCAAAAAGAAAATGAATTATCATCATTTAAAACAGTTGAACCAATATCCATAGATTCAAATTCAAAAACTTTATTATTGATAATTCGCAGTCTAAATTCTAAGATCTCATTTGCAGATTCAAGCGCTATATATAAACTGACTAAAAAAAAAGAAAGATCATTCTTTTTACAGTAATTGTAAAGGTTTGTTACATCAAGCTGGGTGGTTAAATTAAAAAAAGGATCATCATACGATTTAAAAAAATCATATTGAGTTTTTCTATTCCATGACTTTACATCGAATTCTTTCATCTTCTTTACTCTTTTCTTTAATCTACTCTTTTTGATTTACGGTATAATTGCGCCATTTTTCAATAACCAATTGCATATCTTCTGGTATTTCTGAGTTAAAACTCATTTGCTTTTTAGTTATTGGATGTTCAAAACCTAAAGTCTTGGCATGTAAAGCTTGTCGTGGTAGAACTTTAAAACAATTATCAACAAATTGCTTGTATTTGGTAAAGGTTGTACCCTTTAAAATTCTATCTCCACCATAGCGTTCGTCATTAAATAAAGTGTGTCCAATATATTTAAAATGAGCTCTAATTTGATGTGTTCGGCCGGTTTCTAATTTACATTGCACCAGGGTAACATAGCTAAATCTTTCAATAACTTTATAATGCGTCACTGCGTGTTTACCAAAATCACCATCAGGAAAAACATCCATTTGTAATCTGTTTTTTAAACTACGCCCAATATTGCCTTCAATGGTACCTTCGTCGTCTTCTACATTTCCCCAAACCAAGGCCAAATACAATCTATCTGTAGTGCGATTATAAAACTGACTTGCCAAATTAGCCATGGCATATTCCGTTTTTGCAACTACCAATAAACCACTGGTATCTTTATCAATTCTATGTACCAAACCAGGTCTTTCATTACTGTTTTTTGGTAAATTTTCAATGTGATGAATAAGCCCGTTAACTAAAGTGCCTGTATAATTACCATGACCCGGGTGAACCACCATACCTGCCGATTTATTCACTACCATCACCTCTTCATCTTCATAAATAATATCAATAGGAATGTCTTCCGCAATCAATAAATTCTCATGTGGTGGGTGAGCCAACACTACCCTGACCGTATCGTTGGCTTTAATTTTATAATTTGATTTGACAACCTTTTCATTAACTAAAACATTACCTGCTTTTACAGCTTGCTGAATTTTATTTCGAGTAGAATTTTCAATAAAATTCATTAAAAATTTATCTACTCGTAAAGGTTCTTGCCCTTCACTTGCAGTAAACTTATGATGTTCATAAAGTTCGTCGTTATTTATTTCTTCCTGATTTTCATTCATTATTGAATGCTATCTTTTTTTTCAAAACTCTCACTTGCCTTTATAGAATCTCTATTTTCAAAACCATCTCCTAAGACTAGATCGATCAAAGTATTTTTTGCGAGTTTTTCTCCTGGTTTAATTTCTGATTTGTTCACTTCCAGGGCTCGTACAACATCTTTTCCCAAATCAGGAATATATCTTTCTTTGCCAATTCTAAAACCAATAGATTTTAATTGAATGACAACTTGCCTCTTGGTTTGATCTAATACATTTGGAACTGTAACTTTTCGATAACCAGATGGATTTAATGTCAAATATATTTTTCTATTCTCTTTTACAAAATCACCCGCTAGTGGGTTTTGCTCTATAATTGATTTTGGTGGAAATTTTGGATTAAATATTGCTGAATCAATTACAACAAAATTTAAATGAACATTTTTTAAAGCAGCTGAAGATTCACTTAAAGAGAGTTTTTCTAAATTAGGGACTTTTATTTTCTCGTCGTGTTTAGTGTAATAATTTAGCCATTTCATCAAACCAAAAATCATAATTACAACTATTACAATAATTGAAATAAGGGTTCTTAAAAATTCTTTACTTTTTATATACTGAAAAAATCCCATTGTCAAAATTTATTTTCAAAACTACATATATTTTTTGTAGTTTCCTTATCTCCATATTATAAATATAATACTATTATTCACCACTAAGTATTTCAAGTTCTTTTTTGTAAGTTTGTTTATCAACTAAAAAATATTGAATGAAAAAAAATATTGCCATTATAATGGGAGGATATTCCTCAGAAGTTGAAATTTCTTTACAAAGTGGGAATGTGGTTTATCAAAATTTAGATAAAGAGAAATACAATTTATATCAACTTCATATATTAAAAGACAAATGGGTTTATATAGATGAAAATAAAACAGAGCACCCCATAAATGTTAGCGATTTTACTACTACAGTTAATGGATATAAAATTAAATTCGATTGTGTTTTTAATGCCATTCACGGTCACCCTGGTGAGGACGGGGTTATTTTAGCTTATTTTGAATTGCTTGGTCTCAAACATACATCGGCGCCATTTTATCAAATGGCAGTTACGTTTAACAAACGTGATACTTTGAGTTTTTTAAAACCATACGGAATAAATATTGCAAACTCTCATTATATAAATAAAGGTGATGAAATTGATATGGATTCTATTCTTAAAAAAGTTGGATTACCATGTTTTGTAAAACCAAACAGAGGTGGTTCAAGCTTTGGAGTAACTAAAGTTAAAAAACTAGAAGAATTAATGCCAGCAATTGAAAAAGCTTTTGAGGAAGATAAAGAGATTTTAATTGAAGAATTTTTAGATGGGATTGAAATTTCGGTTGGTGTTATAGAATATAATGAAAAGGTAAAAGTACTACCAATAACTGAAATTGTTAGCGAAAATGAATTCTTTGATTATGATGCGAAATACTTAGGTAAATCACAAGAAATTACTCCTGCAAGATTAAGTAAAATCCAAAATCAAAATGTGGTAAAAGCTTCTGAAAAAATATATAAATATTTAAATTTAAGCGGGTTGTCAAGAGCTGATTTTATTATTGTAGGAGACACTCCTCATTTTATTGAAATGAATATGGTTCCTGGAATTACTGCCGAAAGCATTTTGCCAAAGCAAGCAAAAGCAGCTGGAATTAGCTTAAAAGAATTATTTGGAAATGCCATTGAAGCTGCATTGAAAAATACCAATTAACAAGGATTAGGTAATTTGAAGATCAAATCTTAGAATTTATTTGTATTTTGGTTTTCAATTTTTATTTTATAGTATATGAAACGAGCAGTATTCCCAGGATCATTTGATCCACTTACTTTAGGTCATAAAGACATTATTGATAGAGCTTTACCTCTATTTGATGAAATAATAATTGCTATTGGAACAAATTCTTCTAAAAAATATATGTTCAACTTAGAGCGAAGAATAGAATTTATAAAAAAAACTTATGCCAACGAATCTAAAATAAAAGTAGATACTTATAAAGGGTTGACTATTGATTATTGTAAAAAAGTTAAAAGTAGTTTTATTTTAAGAGGTTTACGTAACCCAGCTGATTTTGAATTTGAAAAAGCCATCGCCCATACGAACAGAAAAATGT
>DAOVTF010000045.1 GCA_030633225.1 Flavobacteriaceae bacterium | reverse complement strand
TCAGTAGCAGAATTGGTTTTTGCTCATCTTTTTGGAATGGTACGTTTTTTACACGATTCTAACCAAAATATGCCTTTAGAGGGTGATTTAAGATTCAAAGAACTAAAAAAATCTTATGCAAAAGGAGTTGAATTAAAAGGCAAAACTCTCGGCATATTAGGATTTGGTAGAATTGGTCAGGCTACGGCAAAAGTTGCTTTAGGAGTAGGTATGAAAGTTGTTGCCTATGATCCTTTTATTGATAGTGCAAATATTGAATTGGAATTTTTCGATGGACAAACTGTAAACTTTACTTTTGATACCATAACCAAAAAAGACCTTTTAAAACAATCTGATTTTATCTCTTTACACGTACCAGCTCAAGATGATTATGTCATCTCAACAAAGGAATTTGATTTGATGAAAAAAGGTGCCGGAATAGTTAATGCCGCACGTGGAGGTGTGATTGATGAAGTAGCTTTGGTTAAAGCTATTGAAGAAGGTAAGATTTCAAATGCTGCTTTAGATGTTTTTGAGAAAGAACCAAAACCCGAGATTCAGTTGTTAATGAATCCAAATATTTCTTTAACACCACATATTGGTGCTGCTACAAATGAAGCACAAAATAGAATTGGAGAAGAGTTAGCCACTCAAATTATTGATATTCTAGGTTAAAAATCAGAGTTGAGGCAGAAGATAGATTTTTTAATTATAGTCTTCTTTCTTGAAGTGATATTATAAATCTTTATTTTGCTTTTAAACAGATTTAAACATTCATAAAATGGCAATAGTTAAACCTTTTAGAGCTATACGCCCTACCCGTGATAAAGTTGCTTTAGTAACAACTAGGTCTTATGATATTTATGATAAAACAGAACGTAAATATATATTAAAGCATAATCCGTTTTCTTTTTTACACATTCTTAAACCGGGTTTTAAATTTAAAAAACACGTTGTTGGTGAAGAAAGATTTAAAATGGTTCACAATCGGTATTGTGAGTTTATTGAAAATGATATTTTTAAACAAGATAAAAAACCAAAGTTCTATATCCATCAAAAAACATTTAATGACACAACTTTTTGGGGGATTATTGCACTTTCAAGTTTAGAAGATTATGAGAATAGTATCATTAAAAAGCATGAAAAGACATTAAAAGATCGTGAAGCTCTGTTTGGTAATTATCTAGATATTACAGGCTTTAATGCCGAGCCAGTTTTGATTACCTACCCTGATAATGATGTTTTGAATTCAATTTATCAAAAATATAAATTGGAAAGAGCAGAATATGAGTTTACTACAAATAAAAACAGAACACATCTCTTTTGGATGATTGAAGATGAAGATGAAATAAAACAAATAGAAAAAGAATTTTTTAAAATGGATGCTGTTTATATAGCCGATGGTCATCATCGTACGGCTTCTTCAAATTATTTGTATAATTTATTGAGTAAAAATAAAGATCAGGCAAAAGATGATTGTTATAAATATTTTATGACTTATTTAATTCCAGAATCAAATTTGAAAATAACTTCATTTAATCGATTTTTAAACAATTTAAACAATTTAAGTAAAGAAGAATTTCTAATTAAACTAGATGAATATTTTAGAATAGAAAATTTAGGTCAACAATTTTATAAACCTTCAAAAAAACATCACTTTAGTATGTATTTAGATGGTGAATACTATAAATTGTATCTTAGAAAATCAAGTTTTAAGATAAAAAGTGCTTTAGATGATTTGGATTCGCAAATTCTTTATAAAACAATTCTACAACCCATTTTAGGAATTGATGATCTAAGCAGTAACAAATCAATTACTTATTTACCAGAAATATTGAATCAAATGCAATTAAAAAATGAAGTTGATTCGGGCAAATTTAAAATTGGATTTGGGATGTTTCCTCTGTCTGTTTCTCAATTAAAATCAGTAGCTGATAATAACTTAACAATGCCTCCAAAAAGCACTTACGTTGAGCCAAAATTACGTAGTGGATTAACAATTTTTCAATTAAAGTAAGATATAACTAAACCGTATTTAAATGCTTGTAACACAAAATCTTAATAATTTTACAAAATTAATTCCACAACAAGTGAAATTGGTAGCCGTTTCTAAAACCAAACCTATAAGTGATATACAAGAAGCTTATGATACCGGGCAAAGGAATTTTGGTGAAAACAGAATCCAAGAAATGGTTAATAAATATGAGGTATTGCCTAAAGATATTGAATGGCATATGATTGGTCATTTGCAAAGAAATAAGGTTAAATACATGGCTCATTTTGTTAGTTTAATTCATGGTGTTGATAGTTTTAAAACTTTAAAAGAAATTGATAAACAGGCCAAAAAACATAACCGAATTATCAATTGTCTTTTACAAGCAAGAATAGCCAAAGAAGAAACAAAATTTGGTTTAAGCTTTAATGAAATAGAAAATATTATTGCCTCAGAAGAATTACGAGAATTAAAGAATATTAAAATTATTGGATTAATGGGGATGGCTAGTTTCACCGATGATACAAATCAAATAAAGAATGAATTTAATGGTTTAAATACTTTTTTTCAAAAACTCAAAACTCAAAACGCAGAACTCAAAACCCTTTCCATAGGTATGAGTGGCGATTATAAAATTGCAATAGAAAATGGTAGTAATATGATTAGAGTTGGAAGCGCAATTTTTGGAGCTAGAAATTATATAGCCTAAAGGATTATCTTAACACTTTAAAATCAATGCATAATCTTAAATAATAACTCTTTTAAAATATCTCCTTGAGGTAAATTACTTGCTCCTACACCTTTACTTTTTATATCAGCAGAGCGCAATAAAGAAATAACTTGTGCCACTTTACGCATTGGATAATTCCGAGCTGCACTTTGGTATTCATTAACAAAATATGGGTTGATACGTAAAGTTTTTGCAACATTAATCTTTCCTTTATCTTTTAAACCATGATACATTAAAAGTTGTGTAAAAAAACTATTGAGTAATGAAATGGTCATTACTAACGGATTACTTTTAGGGTTATGAGCAAAATAATTAGCAATTTGATTTGCTTTTAATATTTTCTTCTCTCCTATTGATTTACGTAATTCAAAATTATTAAAGTCCTTGCTAATTCCAATATTAGCTTCAATATGTGATGCGGAAATACTTGTCCCTTTTGGTAATACTAATGTCAATTTATCTAATTCATTGTTAATTTTAGACAAATCAGATCCTAAAAATTCTACTAACATTTGTACAGCTTTGGGCTCAATATTATAACCTCTATCTTTCAAATTTGAAGAAATCCATTCACCAACTTGATTTTCATATAATTTTTTACTCTCAAACAAACATCCACTTTTAGATACAATTTTTGCCAGTTTCTTACGCTTATCTAAGGTTTTATATTTATAACATAATACCAATACTGTTGTGGGTTGTGGATTTTCTGCATAGGAAGATAATTTTTCAATAGTTCTTGAAAGATCTTGAGCTTCTTTTACAATAACTACTTGTTTTTCAGCCATCATAGGAAATCTCTTGGCATTAGCAACAATATCTTCAATGGTTACATCTCTACCATATAGCACCATTTGGTTAAACTCTTTTTCAGAATCTGATAAAATATTATTTTCAATAAAATCAGAAATTTTATCTATATAAAAAGCTTCTTCACCCATTAAAAAGTAAACAGGTTTTGTATTACCAGAATTTATCTCATCAACTATTTGTTCTATTCTATTCATTCATTAAAATTAATTGTAATGAATACAATTAATCATTTTTAAAATTTTAATTTTGAAAGTCGAAACCAATTTATGAAAAAATTAAATCTTCCGCCCTATTCCTTTAAAATCAAAAGTAAAGAAAATAAGCTTTATATTTTTGATATGTTAAGAAAAAAAAATGTGGTATTAACACCAGAAGAATGGGTTAGACAAAATTTTATTCAATATTTAATCATAGAAAAAAAATATCCAAAATCATTAATTGCTATCGAAAAACAGTTAAAAATCAATAACTTAAGTAAACGAACTGATATTTTGGTTTTTGATAAAACTGGCTTAACTAATATTATTGTTGAATGTAAGGCACCAACGGTTAAAATCACTCAAGATGCATTTGATCAAATTGCCAGATATAATTTAAGTTTAAATTCAAATTATTTAATTGTCACCAATGGTATGCAACATTATTACTGTAAAATGGATTATCAATTAAAGAAATATAATTTTTTAAATGACATTCCGGATTATGTTTAAATTAAATGGATAATTAAGCTTAAAAACGGCTAATTATTTTAAGTTTGCATTCATTAAATTAAATCATCTTAATTTATTTTGAAAGTAGCCATTGTAATATTAAACTGGAACGGTAAAGCCTTACTTGAAAAGTTTCTTCCATCAGTAATAAAATACAGTAAGGATGAGGCAACTATTTATGTGGCTGATAATAATTCTAGTGATGATTCAATAAGTTTTCTTCAAAATACTTACCCCGATATTAAGATTGTTCAAAATAAAATTAATGGTGGTTATGCTAAAGGTTATAATGATGCATTAAAATATATTGATGCGGATGTTTATGCTTTAGTTAATTCAGATATTGAAGTGTCTGAAAATTGGTTAAAACCTATTATTAAGCAGTTTAAATCAAATAAAAATATTGCAGCAATCCAACCAAAGTTGCTAGATTTTAAAGACAAACAAAAATTTGAATATGCGGGTGCTGCAGGTGGTTTTGTAGATTTTATGGGATATCCTTATTGTAAAGGACGTATTTTTATGGAACTTGAAAATGATGAAAAACAGTATGATGATAATTATAACATATTTTGGGCAACTGGAGCATGCTTTTTTATAAGATCAAATGTATTTCATCAGCTTAAAGGGTTTGATGAAGATTATTTTGCACATCAAGAAGAAATAGACCTTTGTTGGCGAATTCAAAATGAAGGCTACAATATTCAATATGTTGGAGCCTCAAAAGTATATCACGTTGGAGGAGCAACTTTACAAGAAACCAACCCTCATAAAACTTTTTTAAATTTTAGAAATAGTTTGTTTACTATTTGTAAAAATGTACCCAAAAGGTTTGTGTTTTTAGTAATATTTTTCAGATTGATTTTAGACGGAATTGCTGGAATAAAATTTTTGATAGAACTTAGGCCTATTCATACTTGGTCGATAGTAAAAGCACACTTTAGCTTTTATAAAAACTTACCAAAAATGCTTAGAAAAAGACGTTTTATTTCGTTTAAACAAACAAAATACTATCAAACATTTAGTATTGTTTGGCAGCACTTTATATTAAGAAAAGATAAATTCTCAGAAATTAACTAGTTTATACTTCTTATTTATTTGCCTATATTTGGATTTATATCCTATTAAATATGGCTTATAATGAACTATTGGCTGATACATTAAGGAATTTATTAGTTCCTTACGGAGATGAAATTCAAGAAAAAAAGATGTTTGGTGGTATTAGCTTTCTTTATCATGGAAAAATGTGTGTTGGCATTGTTAAAAATGAATTAGCAGTTAGAGTTATTGCAAGTAAAATAGATTTTGTATTGGAAAAATCAAATGTGCGTATCATGGATTTTACAAAAAGACCCATGAAAGAATTTATTTTTGTAAACCCAACTCCTACTGAAGATTTAAACTATTGGATAAATATAGGTGTTGAGCATGCAAAATCTAAAATTTAGCTATATTCATTGACTATGAAATTATATTTAATTAAAATTATTATAAATCAAAAACTTAAATGGTTAGGCCTTATTTTTTTTGCGGTATTAATTACAGGATGTGAAAATACTAAAAAAAACAGTAATTCTAAAAATAGAGAAACTGATTCTCATCTTCAAAATGGACTAAATTACCCTATACAATATGACCTTAACGAAATTAAAGAAGCTGGCGTTCTTAGGGCAATTACAACATTTTCGCCAACAGGATACTTTTTATACAAGGGTCAAGCAATGGGTTTTGAATATGAGATGTTGTCTAGGTTGGCAAAAAAAATAGAAGTTGATCTTGAAATTGTGTTAGCTAAAAATGTTGATTCTGTGATTCCAATGTTAAATCGTGGTGAAGGTGATATTATTGCTACTGGTTATACAATAACGGGTAACAGAAAAGAAGAAGTAAGTTTTACCAATCCATATATTATTACACATCAAACTTTAGTTCAAAAAAAACCTGATAATTGGAGAAAATTAAATGTTGATAATATTAAAAAGCAACTAGCAACTGATATTGTTGACCTTATTAATGATACTGTTTCTGTAAGAAAGAATACTTCATACTATCTGAGATTATCTCAACTTTCAAATGAATTGGGAGATACAATTTACATCAAAATATTACCAGGAGAAACTACGGATGAAGAGAGTATTAAATTAGTTTCTGAAGGGAAGATTAAATACACAATAATTGATAATAATATTGCTACAATACATAAAGGTTATTTTCCAAATATTGACATCAATACCCCAATAAGTCTTTCTCAGAGAATTGCATGGGCAGTTCGAAAAAATTCACCTGACCTTTTATCAAAGATCAATGAAGGCTTAAAAAACATTAAAAAAACACCGGATTATAATGTAATCTATAAAAAATATTTTAAAAACAGAAGTCAGTTTAACAGAAGAGTAGATAGTGAATTTTATACTGAAACTACAGGTAAAATTAGTAAATATGATAATATTGTCAAAAAATATGCTATAGATTTAGGTTGGGATTGGCGTTTAGTTAAGGCACTCATTTTTCAAGAATCAAGGTTTAATTTAAATGATACAGCGTGGACCGGCGCCTCTGGATTGATGCAATTAATGCCGGCAACAGCTAAAGAATTGGGGGTAATTGATGTTAATAATCCTGATCAAAATATAAAAGCTGGAATGAAATACTTAAAAAGAATGTATGATTATTGGCCGGAAATACCTGATTCTATTCAGCGAATAAAATTTGCCATGGCATCTTATAATTCTGGATTTGGTCATGTTAAAGATGCTCAGAATTTAGCTAAAAAATACAATAAGGACTCTTTAAATTGGGATGAAGGTGTTGATGAGTTTATTTTAAAATTATCAAAATCAAAATACTATAATGATTCTGAAGTAAAGTTTGGTTATGTAAGAGGGAATGAACCATATAATTATATAAATGAGATTTTTTACCGTTATAAACAATATTCAGATTTCGCAAAAGAATAAACCGAAATAATGACAATTTTTGATTCACTTGACTTATTAGGAACAGCAGCATTTGCAATTTCGGGTGCTTTATTTGCTATTAATAAACGTATGGATCCCTTTGGAGTTTTTATAATCGCATTTGTAACTGCGGTTGGAGGTGGAACTATTAGAGATATGTTAATTGGAAGAAGTCCAGTAACTTGGATGGGTGATTTAACCTATATTTATGTTATTTTCATCGCGGTAGTTTTAGCCATTATTTTTAGAAAAAAAATAAGTTATTTAAGTAAATCTCTATTTTTATTTGATACTATTGGTTTAGGAATTTTTACGATCATTGGAACAGAAATTGGAATTCAGAATAATTTACATCCAATAATTTCAATTTCATTAGGAATGATTACTGCAACTTTTGGTGGTGTAATAAGAGATACTTTGAGTAATGAAATACCATTAATCTTTCATAAAGAAATTTACGCAACTGCTTGTATTATTGGTAGTGTTACTTATTTGGCATTAAATAAGTTCAATATTAATCAAGATGTAATCCACATTTTGACAACATTAATAGTGATTGCTGTTCGTTTAATTGCCGTAAGATTTAAATTGCAATTACCAACTTTTTATAGTAAACCTAAAGTTTCTAAATAAAAAAAACCGATTAAAGTTAATCGGTTTATCTAATTATAATTTCATTTTTTAATAATCACCTAAAGTCTCAGGGTTTTGTGCTAAAGCAGATTTCAATTGCTCGTCATTCGGAGCCTTTCCATGCCAAGCATGCGTACCCATCATAAAATCAATACCATTACCCATTTCCGTGTGTAATAAGATACAAACTGGTTTTCCCTTACCAGTTTCAGATTTTGCTTTTTTTAATCCAGTAATTATACTTTCAATATCATTACCTTTTTTTACTTCTAAAACTTTCCATCCAAAAGCTTCAAATTTCGCTCTTAAATCTCCCAGAGGCATTACCTTATCTGTAGGTCCGTCAATTTGCTTTAAATTATAATCAACAGTTGCAATTAAATTATCTACATTTTTACCTGCTGCATACATCATAGCTTCCCATATTTGTCCTTCTTGGAGTTCACCGTCACCATGTAAGGTATACACCAATTTATCATCTCCATTCAGTTTTTTTGCAGTCGCAGCACCAATAGCTACTGATAAACCTTGACCCAATGAACCTGCTGCCATTCTAATTCCTGGTAAACCTTCATGTGTAGTTGGATGGCCTTGTAAACGAGTATTAATTTTTCTAAAAGTTGCTAATTCCTTTACAGGGAAAAACCCACTTCTTGCTAAAACACTATATAGTACAGGTGAAATATGACCGTTAGACAAAAAGAATAGATCTTCTCCTACTCCATCCATATTAAAATCAGTAGAATAATCCATAATTTCCTGATAAAGTACTGTCAAAAACTCATTACAACCTAAGGAGCCTCCTGGATGTCCAGAATTAACTGCATGTACCATTCTTACTATATCACGTCTTATTTGTGTTGAAAAATCTTGTAACTCTTTTATTCTAGCCATTATCTGTTTAATTTGAATTGCAAAAATAGAAAACTCTATGTAAAAAGGTTATTATAATTTCCTTTTTTTAATTAAAACCAAAGATTTAATAAAATGGTTTATTTACTTCTTATTAATTCCTATTTTTGCGCAATATGTTTAATTATAGTTTTTATAAAATTCAATGAAAAAATACACTTTTACCGAAAAGAAAGATACTCGTTCTGGATTTGGTGCTGGTTTAGCTGAGTTAGGAAGAACCAATGAAAATGTTGTAGCTCTTTGTGCAGATTTGATCGGATCATTAAAAATGAATGAATTTATTGATGAAAATCCTGATCGTTTTTTTCAAATTGGTATTGCTGAAGCAAATATGATGGGTATTGCAGCTGGTTTAACTATTGGTGGAAAAATTCCGTTTACCGGAACATTCGCTAATTTTTCAACTGCTAGAGTTTATGATCAAATTAGACAATCCATTGCTTATTCAAATAAAAATGTTAAGATCTGTGCTTCTCATGCAGGTTTAACATTAGGTGAAGATGGAGCAACACATCAAACATTAGAAGATATTGGTATGATGAAAATGTTACCAGGTATGGTAGTCATCAATCCTTGTGATTATAACCAAACCAAAGCTGCTACTATTGCTATTGCTGAATATGAAGGACCCGTTTATTTACGTTTTGGTAGGCCAGCTGTTCCAATCTTTATACCGGAAGATCAAAAATTTGAAATTGGAAAAGCAATAAAATTGACAGAAGGAACTGACGTAACCATAGTTGCTACAGGTCATTTAGTATGGGAAGCTTTACAAGCATCTGAACAATTAGACGCACAAGGAATTAGTGCTGAAGTTATTAATATTCACACGATAAAACCTTTAGATGAAGAAGCTATTTTAACATCCATTGCCAAAACAAATTGTATAGTTACAGCCGAAGAACATAATATTTTAGGTGGATTAGGAGAAAGTGTTGCCAGAGTTTTATCAACCAACAATCCTGTACCTCAAGAATTTGTTGCCGTTAACGATACTTTTGGTGAATCGGGTACCCCTGCTCAATTAATGGAAAAATATGAATTAAACGATAAAGCGATTATTGCAGCTGTTAAAAAAGTATTAGAAAGAAAATAATTATTACATTTATAAAATCAAACTTAAAATTATATTAT
>DAOVTF010000246.1 GCA_030633225.1 Flavobacteriaceae bacterium | reverse complement strand
TGTTTTAGATTCTTACTGGTTAATGGTTCATGTAGCAATTATCGTTGCAAGTTATGGTCCGTTTACCATTAGTATGATCTTGGGTATGATTGCCTTGATACTTTATTCCGTTACAACGAAAAATAACAATGAAAAATTAAAACTAGCCATAAATGAAATTACAACCATAAGTGAAATGTCATTAACTATTGGTTTGGTTTTATTGGTTATTGGTAATTTTTTAGGAGGTATTTGGGCCAATGAAAGTTGGGGTAGATATTGGGGTTGGGATCCAAAAGAAACATGGGCACTAATTAGTATTATGGTTTATACTTTTGTTTTGCATATGCGATTGATACCTGGTTTAAAAAGTAAGTACACCTTTAATATGGTAACTGTTTTTGCCTTTGCCTCAATATTAATGACCTACCTAGGAGTAAATCATTTACTTTCTGGTTTACATTCTTATGCTCAAGGCGAATCAGCTGCTATACCAAATCAAATTTGGGGTTGGTTGGTAGTTTCGGGAGTATTAAGCTTTGTGGCTTATTTTAAGTTTAAAAAGTATTATAAGAAATAGGAAGAAGAAGATTATCTGATAAATCTATAAGTTTGTCAACTTGTGTGAATTCGAAAGATAAAAATCTTTTGTTTTCAATCATCACTACATAAATGAAAAAAATTATGAAACAGTCAAATATTATTGTAATGCTGCTATTTACTTTATTTTTATGGAGTAATTTACAGGCACAGAAGAATATTTACAAATTCTCAGTAACAGATCTTTATGGTGATACATTTAATTTTTCATCATTAAAAGGGAAAAAAATTATGATTGTAAATACAGCTTCAAAATGTGGTAACACGCCGCAATATGACGATCTGCAAAAACTATACGATTCTTATAAAGATAAAAATTTCATAATTATTGGATTTCCTGCAAATAATTTTGGTAAACAAGAACCGGGTTCTGACCAAGAAATTGCTACTTTTTGTAAAGAAAATTATGGAGTAACATTTCCTATGATGTCAAAAATATCAGTTAAAGGAAATGATATGCATTCAGTTTATAAATACTTAACCAATAAAGAGTTAAATGGATTTCAAGATTCAGAGGTAGCATGGAATTTTCAAAAATATTTACTTGATGAAAAGGGAGAGTTAGTTAAAGTGATTGCTCCAAAAACTTTACCTACAGAGACGAGTATTATTGAATGGATAGTTGGTGAATAGTATTTTAAGACCACACTGCATTTTATTCCTTTTTCTATGACATATCAATGAAGGAGAAGTTTGGACAATGTAATGAAAACTAATTTCTCTTTTCTCTTTTTTGCTTTCTGATTTTTCTATATTTTTAAAATCTCAATTTCAAATTAGAATAGATCTACTTTATAAAAGTCATATTACCCATTCCACTACAAAAGTTATTTACTTATAAAATAACCGAAGCAGAAGCAAATTTTTTAAAAATAGGTATGCGTGTTGCTGTCCCGTTTGGGAAAACTAAAATATTTACCGCCATAGTTTTTGAAATTCATCAAAATAAACCTACTGCTTATAAAGCCAAAGAAATTCATCAGATTTTAGATGAAGAACCAATAATTACAGAGAAACAGCTAGAGCAATGGAAATGGATCTCAGAATATTATATATGCTCCTTAGGAGATGTAATGAGGGCTGCAATACCAAATGCACTATTATTAGAAAGTGAAACCATAGTTTTAAAGAATGAAAAGTTTGAAGAAGAAGAGAAACTAAATGATGATGAATATTTAATTTTTGAAGCATTACAACAGCAATCTGTGTTAAAGATTGAAGAAATTAGTAAAATATTAAATAAAAAGAATGTTCTTCCGGTAATTGATACCTTATTAGACAAAGGTGTTTTAACTTTAAAAGAAGAGCTATTTCAGCAATATAAACCAAAATTGATCAAGTATATACGGTTAAACGAAAAATATAAGCAAGAAGAAAAGCTTAATGATTTATTGAAGGAATTTAATCGAGCCAAAAAACAACGTGAAGTCTTGTTGACTTTTTTTTCAAAACAAGCAAGTAGTCAAAAACCAATTAAAGAAAAAGATTTAAGAGATTCAGCACAAGCGTCTTCGGCGGTAGTAAAAGCTTTAATTGATAAGGAAATCTTTGAAATTTATACCATCCAAAAAGACAGAGTTACCTTTGATAATAAAATTATTGCACTAAAAGAATTAAGTGATGAGCAAAATGATGCACTTAAAAATATAAAACATTCTTTTATAAATAAAGAGGTGAGCTTATTTCATGGTGTGACTTCTAGCGGTAAAACCGAAATTTATGCACATTTAATTCAAGAAGTAATTGATAAAGGAAAACAGGTTTTGTATTTGCTACCAGAAATTGCTTTAACCACTCAGATCATTAGTAGGTTACAAAACTTTTTTGGTGATAAAATATCAGTATTTCATTCTAAGTATTCTATTAATGAACGGGTAGAAGTATGGAATAACTTAATACAAAAAAAGGATAAAGCTCAAATCATTTTAGGAGCTCGTTCTTCAGTTTTGTTACCTTTTAGCAATTTGGGATTAATTATTGTTGATGAAGAGCATGAAACCTCATACAAACAATTTGACCCGTCACCAAGGTACCACGCGAGAGATACCGCAATTGTTTTAGCTAAATTTCATCAATGCAAAATTTTATTGGGTAGTGCAACTCCTTCGGTTGAGAGTTTTTATAATGTAAAGCAAAATAAATACGGTTATGTTAGACTGGACAGACGTTTTGGCAATGTTCTGCTGCCAGAAATTGAATTGGTGGATATTAAAGAAAAGCATCGTAAAAAAAGAATGACTGGTCATTTTTCTGATCGACTATTAAAATTAATTGAAGAGGCTTTAGCAGAAAAAGAACAAGTTATATTATTTCAAAATCGTAGAGGATATTCTCCTATAGTTGAGTGTACTACTTGTGGTGTGGCGCCGCAATGTCCCAATTGTGATGTGAGCTTAACTTACCATAAATACCGTCATGAATTGCGCTGTCATTATTGTGGTTTTCATCGTGTTATGCCTACAGTTTGTCCGGCTTGTGAAAATCCAACATTAGATACGAAAGGTTTTGGAACGGAGCAGATAGAAATTGAGTTACAAAGTTTATTTCCTGATTCAAAGGTTGGAAGAATGGATCTTGATACCACCAGAGGTAAATATGGTTATCATAAAATTATTACTGCGTTTCAGGAGCAAGAAATTGATATTTTGGTAGGAACGCAAATGTTAACCAAAGGCTTAGATTTTCAAAATGTTACTTTAGTCGGTGTTTTGAATGCCGATAATTTATTGAATTTCCCTGATTTTAGAGCACATGAAAGAAGTTATCAATTGATGGTACAAGTATCGGGTAGGGCAGGCAGAGCTAAAAAAAGAGGAAAAGTAGCTATTCAAACCTTTAATCCATATCACCAAATATTACAACAAGTAACCACCAATGATTATGAAAACATGTATAATGATCAAATTAATGAAAGACATTCTTTTCATTATCCACCATTAATTAGATTAATAAAAATAACTTTAAAGCATAAAGATTTTAACAAAGTAAATAATGCAAGTGAATGGTTAGGAAAGTCTTTAAAAAATAGTTTTCATGAAAATGTTTTAGGTCCCACAAGTCCTGCTATTTCAAGAATTAGAAATCAGCATCTTAAAACAATTTTAATCAAATTACCTAAAAGTCAATCCTTAAAGCAATCAAAAGAGATTGT
>DAOVTF010000111.1 GCA_030633225.1 Flavobacteriaceae bacterium | reverse complement strand
AGATAAGGAACAATAACTCCTCCATGTGGAAAAACAATCACATTTACATCATCAACCTCTGCAATTTCAGCATTTCCTTCATGCAAATCCCAACGGCTAGGAAACTCTCCATTTTCTTCATCAGTACTTGGGCCATCTTCACAAATCACTGTGTCACCTGGCACAAAATCAAATTTACTCCATACAACTTTGGTTTGATTTGTAGCTTTTTGATTATTATTTGATGAGTTGTCTGACCCTTCTTCGTTATTACTGTTTGATGAATTTGAAATATTCGTTTCTTCATCTTTATTATTACCTTGACCATCAATCATATCTTCCGCCTTATCAAAAGTGTCATCTATTACTTTATCGGTACGCTTTTGGGCTCGTCGTTCTGCTTCTCGCTCAATTTTATCTTCAACTTTTTTTTGTAGCTTATTTAAAAATTGCGCTTCAGCGTTTTGTGATATTGCAAAAAAGAATATTGTAATAAACAATGTTAGGTAATGTTTCATTTTAGTATTGATTTAGTTTCACTTAAAATACTTGGTCAAAACTAAATGAAATACATAGTAATTAAGTCATACTTTTGGTCAAAAGCATCTCATACTTTAGTATGATTTTAATCGAAAAATGATTGAATATAGGAATGGTTGACTCATTAATTTAAAACGTGTGCTTTTCTAGCTGCCTCAATCCGGTTACGAACATCAAGCTTTTCAAAAATATTTTTTGTGTGGGTTTTTACGGTAGAAAGAGAAACAAACATTTTATCAGCAATTTCTTGATTTTTCATACCTTTAGCTATATAATTTAACACTTCTGTTTCTCTTGAAGACAAACCATAATCTTGTGCATTTTTTTCAATTTCTACTTTTTTCTTATCTCCATCATCATAATGCTTTAAATTACTAATCTGTTGCAAATAGATTTCGATTTTATGACGCATAGATTTTATTTCTAAATTATTATTTTTTAATCTTAATCGGTTATAAAAAATAAAAAAAATGATTCCAATAGTCAATAAGCCAATCGCTAAAAACTGCGTTATTATACTACTTTTTTGAACTTGGTTTTCAAGGTTTAAACGATCTATTTGTTCATCTTTCTTTTCAGAATTATATTTAATTTTCATAGCAGCAATATTACTTTCGCTTTGAATATTAAAAATACTATCACGATAAACTGTCATCAACTTAAACTCTTCTAGGGCCTCTTTAAATCTATCTTTAGATTCAAAAAGTTCAGATAGTGCCTGATATCCTAAAACTATATTTTCTTTAGAACCTATTTTATTTGATAAATTTAATCCAGATTTTATGTATTCTTCAGCCTTATCAAAATTGTTTAATTGCTTATAAACTTTTCCTGTATTTATCAATGTAACACTTAACAACCATTTACTATTGTGTTTTGTTAAAATTGGAATGGATTTGTTATAATAATCTAATGCTTTAGCGGGTTCTCCTTTATGTTGAAACATTAAACCTATTGAACTATAAATAATAGCAAGATCATTTTTATTTTTTGATTTATTAGCAATTTCAAGAGATTTGTTATGGTAATAAAAAGCCGTATCAAATTGCTTCTTATACATATATGCTTCTCCTAAATTACTATAGTCATATCCCATACCTCTTTCACTTTTGCCTAACTTTTCCATTTGAAGTGCAAGTTTGAAATATTTTATAGCCTCATCATATTTCTTTAAAGTAATATAAGCATTCCCCATTCCGTTTAGAGCAATTGCAGTACTTTTTGTAAAATCTATTTCTTCGGATAGTTTTAAAGCTTTAAGATAATATTTTATAGCTTCTTCTTCAATATTTAATCGTCGATAAGATACGCCCAAACTATTCAAGTTTTTAATTCTAGATTTAGTATCCCAAGAGTTTTTATAGTATTGTAACGCTTCTTTATGATGTTTAACAGATTGAATATACTGGTGTTTGTATCTTTCATTTACTCCTTTATGGTTTAAACAATTTGCAATGCCTGTTTCATAATTTATCTTTTTTGAAATTAGGAGAGCCTCCTCCAAAATATCTTTTCTAATAGGTTTCCTTTTAATTGATAATTTATAAATTGTTATTAAATCTATTACTTTAATTGTATCACTAGGGCTTAGAGAAATATTTTGGTACAAACTATCAATATTTATTTTTCTATTTAAATTTAATAGCTTGTAATCAAGTGTATTATGATTATTTTTTAGAAATTTTTCTTGTTTGTGACAGGATATTAAAAAAGAGAAAATAAGAATAATTAAAAACAGGTTGCGATGGGTATTCTTTATCATGACATTTAAAAGGATAAATTTAAATATTAATTCATCAGATTATGTAATATATGTCACTTTTAATCAAGTATTTATAACACCCTGCAAGTGAGTACTTGATGCTTTCTAATTGAAAAACCACTTGTGTAGAATTCGAAATAAATTGAACTCTCATTTTTCCTATTATTTACTTATCAGTAATTTGGAGCTCCTCGCTTTTTTTGGGAGAATTTCATTTCCATTGGTTTCCATTCCATTAATAATATCATAAAATTCATTAATAGCTTTTTTATAATAAAAAGTGGCTATCTGAAAAGAATTTTCAGATAGCCACTAAATAATTTAGGTAGAAACTAAATTCTAGCATTCACATCATGGGTCTATTGTTATCTTAGCATCTAATGTAACTTCAACTATAAAATCCATATTAGCATTATCGCATAATGCATTACCGGAGTATTTGACATTTATTGTATGACCATTTTTAAGTGCAGTAGCTATTCTATTTAGTTCTGCAGTTTCGGTAATTTGATATACTGTTCCGTTGTTCGCGGCAGTTTTTACGACAAAAGCATTATTTAAAGAAATTGTGTTATCTGCCCAAAAAGAGCCATCAACTTCACCGGAAGGATCACCACTAAAATTTATTATTTTGTAACTTAATTTATTAATTTTAATGTTTTTTATTTTGTTTAAGTAATCTTTTGTAACATTCTTTACAATACTTAAAGCGACACTATTTGTAAAAGTAGCCCAATCTCCATTAGTTTTATCTACATGTACTGGGATATCTTCAGTTTCGACAAGATTCACATCAAAAGAAGGTAGAAATTCTTTAATATCGTCTTCATCACAAGATGAGAAACCAAAGAATAGTAAAAAAGCAGCAAAAATAAATATTATTTTTTTCATGTTTTTAAATTTAAGGTTAATGTTATGAGTTAATCCCAAAAGAGTATAATTATATTACCTTTTAGAAGCTAAGGAGGGTGTTGACACAAAACAATTAATGAGTCAACTTATAACAGGATAAAATTAACACGAGAAAGGGATTAAATAAAGGTTTCATATATTGAATTGCTTTAAGGGGTTTACTCTTTATTTAGAGTAACTAAATTTACGAAAAAAATATTAATTTCACTAATTTATAAGCATCATTTTAATCTCTTTTGTTTCATCCATAATCAGTATTTTTGTAGAAGATAATCTTTTTAAAAAATTAAATTATAAAGATTGACATTTGATTAAACGTAATAATGGAAAAACATAGAAAACATGCCAAACTTACAAGGAGGGAATTTGGAAATTATGCATCAAACGAAATAGCTTTTTTAGGAACAAAATGTGGAACAATTAGTAATTTAGTAAACCAAATTTCTGAAAAACTATCACCTGTTTATAATCTTGCCTATTTAGACGCTTCCCATAATAAAGAAATTGAAGCACTTAAAACAGATAATTTTACTTTTCATCATTCTGGAAGTTTAGCTATGAATAGTGCTAAAAAAATGAATCGTTATAATGATAAGATCCTTTTTTCAGCCTATGATTTTGTTTTTATAAATGGTAATCATTATAAAGCTGAGCAACAGATTCTAATATTAGATCACGAAAAAGAAGCTTCCGTTTTAAAGCGGATCGATCAACTGAATAATATTCAATTTATTATTTCTTTGAATGAAAAATCAAAAATTTTTGATTTTTTGATTGATCAATATCCAAATATTAAAAACTCGAAGATTTATAATATAAATGATATTGATAAGATTGGTCAACACATTAACAATTTAATACAGCAAAAAATTGCCCCCGTTCAAGGTTTGGTTCTTGCTGGCGGAAAAAGTGTAAGAATGGGTTCCGACAAAGGTTTATTAGAATTCCATGGTAAATCACAAAGAAATTATGCTTTTGAATTACTTGAAAATCTAAATATTAAAACTTTTTTATCTGTTAGAAAAGAACAAAATATAAACGACATTAATATTATTGAAGATGTTTTTTTAGGTTTAGGTCCTTTTGGAGCTATTTGTTCTGCTTTTCAACAAAACCCAAATACAGCTTGGTTAGTAATTGCAACCGATTTACCGTTTGTTGATGAAAAAATTATTCAGCAATTATTACAAAAAAGAAACCCTTCAAAAATAGCAACTGCCATTCAAGGAAGATCAAAACAATTCCCTGAACCTTTAATTACTATTTGGGAACCAAAAGCATATCCAATCTTATTAAATTATTTGGCACAAGGTATTTCTTGTCCAAGAAAGGTTTTAATCAATAATGATGTTGAAGTTGTTAAAATTGATGATGATTTTATTAGAAATATCAATACTCCAGATGAATATAATGCCGCTCGTAAAGAATTAGATGAGTAGATCTTTACATATATTAAATGGTGATAGTACGGTAAATACATTTACTAAAACTGAGATATCAGGTGACATAATTGTTTGGAGAGAAATGTTATGCGAAGGTGCTATTACAGATGAAATAGGAAGTGATGTTTTTTGGAAAAGCAGATATGATTTTTTTGAAAATGAACTTGAAGTAGGAAAGTTAGACTATTTTGATAAAACTATAAAAGAACTTGTTAAACTTGAAGAATTGTCTAATTATAAAGAAGTTGTTTTATGGTTTGAGTATGATCTGTTTTGTCAAGTGAATTTAATAGCAGCATGTTCTTATTTGGTAAAATCCTTTAGAAAAGACATTAATTATTTCTTGATTTGTACAGGAAAAGAAAAAGGAAAAGACCAACTTCAAACACTATCTGATTATAGTCCTGATGAATATAAAACTCTTTATAAAAATAAAGTAAAACTTACTAAAAACAATTTACTTTTTGCTGAAGATTGTTGGAACTTATATGTTGAAAATAATCTTGAAAAACTGAAAAGATATGACTTTAGTAAAAGCTCTAAGTTTGAATATTTACAAATGGCAATAGATCAACATATACAAAGGTTTCCAAATAAAAATGGTTTAAATCAAATCGAAATTAAGATTTTAGAATTAATCAATTCCGGCTTAACCGATAAAAATAAAATTGTAAGGCAATTATTAATCTGGCAACAAAAAGAAACAGTCTATGGTTTTGGTGATATGCAATATTTTAGAACTTTAAAAAAATTAAAAATATTTTATACCGATGATAATGATGTAATTTTGCTAAATAAAAAAGGAAAAGAATTGATATAATGAAAATTACTAAACAACAACTTTATAAACGTCAAACTACTTTAACTGAATTTGGTGAAGTAGGTCAACAAAAACTTCAAAAAGCAGAAGTTGTAATTGTTGGCTGTGGTGGATTAGGTAGTATTGCAGCAGTTTCTCTTGCAGCAAGTGGAATAGGTAAAATCCATTTAATTGATTTTGATGTAGTTGATGTTAGCAACTTACATCGTCAGGTTTTTTATAGAATTGAAGATATTGGGAAACCAAAAGTTGAAGTTCTGGCAAAATATATCCAAGCAATTAGTCCTTTTGTTAAAATAACCACAAGTAATCAACCAATAACAAAAAAGAATATTTTTAATCAAATTGATGATTATGATATTGTAGTAGATTGTACAGATAGTTTACCAACTAAATATTTATTAAATGATTATTGCGTAATAACCGATCATATTTTAGTATATGGTTCTCTCTATAAAAATGATGGTTATATAGCAAGTTTTAATATTTCGGAAGGATTGCATAATTCTGCTAATTTAAGAAATGCTTTCCCAAAAATGCCTAAAGATTTAATTCCGAATTGCTCAGAAGTAGGAACTTTAAACCCAATCGTTGGAATTATTGGCTTGATGCAATCCAATGAAGTTATTAAAATAATTACTCAAACTGGTGAGCCAATTAAAAATCAAATTTTAATTTTTAATAGTTCTGATAATTCACAGTTTAAAATGAAATTACAAGTCGAAAAAACTTGTGATAATGTAGGAAAAAGAGGAATACTTAAAATTTTTAAAAATGATGATTATTTAGATGCTAATTGTGAGATTCAAAAAGAAGAATTATTGATTTCTTCTAAGGAATTAAAGCAAAATATCAAAAATATAAATCAAGTAATAATTTCTGTTATTGAAGATGTAAATACTAAGTTACCTTTTGATGTAACACAAAAAACACCATTTTCAAATTTTGATGTTGATACATTGAAAATTGATTCAAAAAAGGATTATGTTATAATTTGTAATAAAGGTATTTTAAGCTATACTGCGACTCAAAATCTAAAAAATAAATATCCTAGTTTAAATGTATTAAGCCTTGAAAAGGGAATTGAAAATTATTAAATGCAAGATCCATTACAATTTTACGAATCGGAAAAACAGACTTTCGAAAAAGAATTATCTTCCTTAAGAAAGAAATTAGCAACATCTAGCACTATAAGATTAATTGTTTTTTTAGCAATAACACTCGGATTTTATTTCTTTTTTTTTATTTCTAATTTAGCGATTATTATTACTTTAGTTGGAATTGTTTTGTTT
>DAOVTF010000147.1 GCA_030633225.1 Flavobacteriaceae bacterium | reverse complement strand
TTTGTTTACTTCGAAAAATCCTATTTTATTTATTGATGAAATTCATAGATTTAGCAAATCACAACAAGATTCGTTACTTGGTGCAGTTGAAAAAGGTTGGGTAACTTTAATTGGTGCAACTACCGAAAATCCAAGTTTTGAGGTGATACCTGCCCTACTTTCTCGTTGCCAGGTCTATATTTTAAATTCATTTGATAAAAATGATTTAATAGCTCTCTTAAACCGTGCTATTAAAGAAGACATTATAATTTCAAAAAAAGAAATCATTTTAAAAGAAACGGATGCTTTAATACAATTATCAGGAGGTGATGCGCGTAAATTATTAAATATTTTTGAATTACTGGTTTATTCAAACGAAGAACCTATTGTAATAACCAATGATATGGTTTTACAAAAAGTTCAAAAAAATGTAGTTAGATATGATAAAACCGGTGAACAGCATTATGATATTATATCTGCTTTTATAAAATCTATTCGTGGAAGTGATCCAAATGCTGCTGTTTACTGGCTTGCAAGGATGATTGAAGGTGGTGAAGATGTTAAATTTATTGCCAGACGCTTATTGATTTTAGCATCAGAAGATATAGGTAATGCAAATCCAAATGCATTGGTATTAGCAAATAGTACATTTCAAGCAGTATCAGTGATTGGCAATCCAGAATCAAGAATTATTTTAAGTCAGTGCTCTATATATTTAGCTAATTCAGCCAAAAGCAATGCTTCTTATAAGTCAATTGGTGATGCACAACAATTAGTAAGAAACACAGGAGATTTATCGGTACCCTTACATTTGAGAAACGCCCCAACAAAACTAATGAAAGATCTTGATTATGGTAAAGACTATAAATATGCCCATAATTACGAAAGTAATTTTGCAGAACAGGAGTTTTTACCAGATGAAATTAAGAATAAGAAACTTTACAATCCAGGAAACAATATTCGAGAAAATAGTTTTAGAGAATTTCTTAAAAAACGTTGGAAAGGAAAATATGATTACTAATTTTCCACTTCAAAAACGATGGCACTAACATTACCATCTTTTTCAATATCAACATTTAAATTCCCTTTTTCATCAAAATAGCCTGTAGTATTTTCAAAAACTCCTTCATTATTTTTCCATGAAATTCGATAAACATCAGGTCTTGAAGTTTTTTTCAAAGTTCCAATTTTTTCACCTTTTTTATAGGTGTCATTTTTACTACTATTTACATAAGCAATTAAGCTATTGTTTTGTTCAATTAGAAAAAATGAAATGTTATCATTCTTATAAGATTTAACCATAGAAGACGCCTTGGTCTCGATTTTTACAGGTTGATTAACTGCAACTGTTTTATCTGTGACGGCTACTAATGCAGGAGTTGGAATTATTTTTACAGTTTCAACTGAAATAGAAGTGCTTGGTGCTACATTAGAATTAACTACAAGAGAGGAATCAAAACTATATTCTAGCGCTTCAAAAGTTATAAACGCTCCACGTAAAGCTTCTTGATAACCTTTTTTATAATCCTTCTCTTTACTTTTACCTTCAACTGAAGTGAATACTACCTTATTATAACAATCAATTAATTCAACATTTACCTTTGTTGAAAGCATTTTAGAATTATCATTTACTTTAGCTGTTACCGCTAAACAAGGGTTATTCTTTAAATCATCAGGATAACTCTCATATTCAAATAATGCCGTATATCCATTCTTTTCAAATAAAAATTTTGTTAAAGAATTTATTTGATATTTATTTTCTTCTGTAAAAGAATCATATTTTTTTGGAATAATAACATACTTATATCCATTCAAATCATTTTGTGCAAAGTTTATAGAAATATAAAAAAACAAGAGCAAAAAAGGTAAAATTTTATTTTTCATAAGATAATTTGTCAGTTAAACATAAGGTTCATACCAAACTGGAAAGATTGGTAATTACTATCTTTTAGTTTAGGCAAATCTAACAAATTATCTGCAGTAACATATAGATTAAAACTCTTATAATGTGTTGAAATACCCAAACCAATATTTTTAGCTGAAAATTTATTATATGTATACGTAAATTTTGCGGTTAAATATTTATTTATTTCTTTTGATATAAAAGGAGTAACAGCCCATATAACTTTATTTGGTCTGAAGTCAACAAATGTTTGTAAGCCTACTTCTGTAATTAAAACTTTTTGAATTGGAGTAACGTAACGGGCACCTCTAAATACTGAATTATTTTTTTCTTGCTTTTTATTGATTATTTGATATTTTACTGAAGTGTTTATTTTTGGCGAATGTGTAATAAAATATCCTGTTTGTAAGGTGTCAATTGGTATTTGTCCTGCATCATAATATTCATCTAATGTATCACTCCAATAATCACTTTCATTACCTTCAAGCGGGTCAAAATAATCAGGAGGATCATCTAATATAAAATCTTCCTTATAATTCTTATACTTTATTACTTCATTATTGTAATTAATATAGTCTAAATCTAAAAGACTTGCTGTTACAACAATTTGATCAGTTATATGATATGTTAATCCTAGATCAAATCCAACTCCAAAATTACCATTCATAAAGAACATTCCTTTTAATTGTTCTGAAAAACCGCCAAGAATATTTCCTCCTTCATAATTCAATATACCAGAAGTATTTAAGGATGTATTCATGTTGTTAAAATTGTGTTTATAAGTACCCAATATTGTATTATCTAAATGATAAACTCCAGTATTAGATGTTGAATTCAAACTTAATGCTCCTGAAAGAAGCTTTAAACGAGCACCAACAGTTAAATTATTATTTATTTTTTTGGAGAGCCCTATATGAAAGACGTTAAAAAGTTCTCCTACAAAATTTGCTTGATTAAAATTAAACTCATCATTTATTTCAGGACTTCCATCATTATTTTGATCGTTTCCATTATAATATAGATTTGCGAGATCTTTTGGGTAAGTTGAAAACCCATCAACTTTTTGAATAATTCCAAAATTCAAATAATAATCCGGGTTTTTTAATTGAAATCCTGCACTAATCAATTCCAACTGTTGATTGATTAAAAAATAATCATCACTTCCCGAGTTTTGAGCATAAATATTTCGAAGGACTTCGGAGTTTGTATCAGTATCAGCAGCAATATTATTATAAGTTATTCTATCGTTAGTTGAACCTGCTTGAAGAAAAATATTAGATAAAAAGGGGACGCCATAATGTTTGTCATAATCTACTTCAGCACCCGGGTTTAATAGAAGTGTTTGTGGTAATTGATCAAAATCATATAGAATTTGGTTGTTTTGAGCAAAAGATAACTCAACCAAAAAAATAAACAGATATATACAATGTTTATTGATCATAGAGGGGAAATTATAGCAATTTTTTTCTTTTTGAAAAGTAAATATACATTTAATTTTGCAAAAGGATTAATAATGAGGTTATAAGTAATTCTTTATTTGGCTTAATTTAGTAACAGAAATAATATTATCAGAATTAGGCTCGCCGTCAAATCTGCATAAAATAGTGTGCATTCCAATATTTTTTGCTCCCATAATATCAGCTTCAAAATTATCACCTATCATAAAACTCTCATTTGATTTTGCATCAGAAGCTTCCAATGCATATTGAAATATTTTTGGGTTTGGTTTTTTTACTCCAACTTTCTCTGAAGTTATAATCTGATCAAAAAATGGTAATAAATTAGAATTTTTTAATTTTCTATGTTGAACCTCTTCAAAACCATTAGTTATAATATGCATTTTGTATTTGTTTTGTAAGTAATTCAACACATCTAATGCGCCTTCAAAAAGTGTATTATAATCGGCTAGATAATCAATATACTCTTCTGATAATGTATGAATTAAATTGTCATCAGCTTTAAATTTTAAGGCATCGAAAGCTTCTCTTAATCTAGCATATCTAAGCTCTATTTTTGAAACTTTATCTTCTCTAAATAATTTCCAATACTTAGCATTGATTGGTTTATAAATTTCTTTAAAATCATCAATCTCAATGTTTATATTGTTCTTATGAAATATAAATTCAAATGTTTTATTCGAATTGGTTTCAAAATCCCATAAAGTATGATCTAGATCAAAAAAAATATGTTTTATATTCATTCGTGTTTATTTAAATAAAAGTGTTTTATTTTAGCTTACTAAAATAACCAAATTAATTGACGAAAAAGAAGCTGCATATTTTATTTTTAAATAGTTGGTATCCTTCAAAAGTTTTACCAAATAATGGTGATTTTATTCAAAGACATGCTGAAGCTGTAGCTTTAAAACATAGAGTAACAGCAATTCATGTAATAACGGATCAAAATATTACTAAAAATACAATTGAAGACTCAAATTTGAATGGAGTTAGAACTCTTATAGCTTATTTAAAACCATATAATTCAAAATTCACCAAGCAATTCTATTTTTTCAAAGCTTATAAAGAATTAATTGATATAAGTGGAAAATTTGATATAATCCATCTCAATAGGTTGTTTCCTGTAGGTATTGTAGCTGTATGGTTAAAATTAACTAGATCAAAACCTTATATAATTAGTGAGCACTTTACAGGATATTTAATGCCGCAATCAAATAATTTAAGTAAAATTGAATTATTACTATCAAAGGTTATTACTAAACAAGCAAAATTTGTTTGTCCCGTAAGTACTAATTTGGCTACTAATATGGTTAATATTGGTTTAGATGGAAATTATTATCCTATTCCTAATGTAGTAGATACTAAAATATTTTTTCCTCAAAAAAAGAAAAATAAACCTTTCACAATTGTTCATATTTCAAGTTTGTATGATTCTCATAAGAATATTACAGGCATTTTAAATGTAATTAAAAAGTTACAAGATCATATACCTGATTTTTTATTTTATTTAATTGGAGAAAATCCCAATCAATATCAAAATCTTATTGAAACTCTAAAAATCAATCCAAATAATATTAAATTAATTGATCAAATACCTCATCATCGAGTTGCTGATTATTTACAAAAATCAGATGTATTCATCTTATTTAGTAATTACGAAAATTTACCTTGTGTGATCATTGAAGCATTTGCTTGTGGTACAAAAGTAATATCTACTGATGTTGGTGGTGTAAATGAATATTTTCCTGATGATTTTGGTTCTCTAATACCAATCAAAGATGATAATGAATTATTAAATTCTATTATAAAGTTAAAAAGTGAAGGTGAGAATTTATTAAAAGAAGATATGCATCAATATGCCAAAACTAATTTTAGTAAAGAAACCATTTGTGATGCATTTTCCAATTTATACTTTAAATCCTTAAATTCAGTTCAAGAATGAAGGATTTAAAACTTTTTCTAGAAGGATTTAAAAACAGACATGGTTTAAACATTTTAAGTTCCACCATTATTGCAAGAATATTGTCATTTTTTGCATCGTGGATTGCCTTACAATTTATTCCTAATTTTGAATTAGGGTTAGTTATTTATGCTTTCAATATTATTTCATTTATCATTCCAATTAGTGGGTTTGGTGCTTCTCAAGGTCTTTTGCGATATGGTGCCTTGTTAAAAGAGGAAGATGAAAAATACCAATTATTTTACTTTATAATTAAAAAAGGAAGTGTTTTTTCACTTCTCATAATTGCTTTAATAATAATTTTAAGCCCACTTT
>DAOVTF010000263.1 GCA_030633225.1 Flavobacteriaceae bacterium | reverse complement strand
GAATATTAAATTGAGATTGTAATAAAGTAATTACATTTTGCATTTGTCCCTCATGTGGAACAATTTCAACTAGTATCTTGCCATCTTTTATTTGAAAAATCAAATCTGAAGGCGTGTTGCCGGTAACATCTTCACACCATGCTGTGAGTTCTTGGCCAATAATATCATATGATTTTCCATTTCCAATAACGGGTTCAATAAAGCCATCATCTGGATCACATTTAGCAGAGTTTGCATTGGCAATTACCGTATGTGTATTCCCATTACTTATAATTGTCCATTCAACATAGTCATGAGCTCCAAATTCTTTAGTAAAAACTTTGTTATTCGAACCTGGTTTAAATTTAGTTAAACCTTTAGCAACTTTTTTGCCATTATTATACTTAACCTTACTATCGCCATCATTTATAGTTACTTCTTTATTGGTAGGATTTTCATATCCGAAACTTGCTTGAAATAAGCCATTACTAAGGTTTTTTACACAATAGATTACAGGAATAATATCTTTAGATCCTTTTCCGCCTCCGTTTTTTTGAGAATAACCTTGAATAGATATTCCAAAAACTAATAGTAGAGTAAAGAAAAACCCTTTTAAGAATAAGATATTATTATTGAAAATTATTTTGGATGTCTGGATAAAAAAGTATTTTTTTTTCATAATATCAGGGGATGAATTGTTGTTGTTGCGTAATGTTTATAAAAAATATTTTTAAAAATAGTATTTTAAAAAAGGTATTACTTGTACTATTTATTCAAATACTAGCACTATTTTGTATTTTACAATCAAGGTTATTCTAAAAAAAAATCTTCAAAAACAGAACAATTAATAAAATATATAGGAGTTAATCAAATCATTTTGGACGAAGAGTATAAATTATTGTCCGAATGGTACTAAATATTTATCAAAGCTTAAAAAAGAGAAAATATAAAATAAATTGAATAAAACATTCTTATTTTTGTTAAGCAATTCAAATAGAATTTATGTCAAAATATCCTAAAAAGGAGTTAGCTCAATTGGTGCTTCAACATATTGTTGCAAACCATATCGAAAATGTGGTAATATCTCCTGGTTCTAGAAATGCGCCATTAACCATAGGTATTGTAAACCACCCTAAGATAAATGCTTTAAGTATAGTTGATGAAAGAAGTGCAGCTTTTTTTGCTTTAGGAATGGCACAGCAATTACAAAAACCAGTTGCTGTACTTTGTAGTTCCGGATCTGCATTGTTGAATTATTACCCTGCCATAGCAGAAGCTTTTTATAGTAATATACCTTTGATAGTAATTTCGGCTGATAGACCTAAGCATTTAATTGATATTGGCGATGGTCAGACTATAAGACAAGAAAATGTTTTTAAGAATCATATTCTTTTTAATTCCAATTTAGTTGAAAAACAAAACCCTAACAACTATCATTCCGATAACTCTAAGGAGGAAAACTCAATTTTGCTACATAATAATAAAATTTTAACAGAGGCTTTTCAAATTGCAATTTCTTTAATGGGGCCTATTCATATTAATGTTCCTTTTGATGAACCTCTTTATGAAACGGTTGATGAATTGTATAATTTTGATTTTAAAATTGAGAAAAAAGAAAACAAATTTTTAAAGAGTTCACTACTTGATGAAGAACCATTAGAGGTAGAAGAGTTAGAAAGATATGCAGAGATTTGGAATAAATCAGTAAAAAAAATTGTTCTTGTTGGCGCGAGTTATCCAGATTCTATGTTGCAAACGCAAATGGATCATTTATGTAAAGACCCATCGGTTTTAGTTTTTACCGAAACAACATCAAATTTAAATAACGGTAAATTTATCAATGGCATAGATAAATTAATTTCTTCATTGAGTGACCCTAAATTTCAAGATTTACAGCCTGATATATTATTGACATTAGGCGGAATGGTAGTCTCAAAAAGAGTAAAACAGTTTTTACGAAAATACAAACCTAAACATCATTGGCATGTCGATAGAAAAAACTCACCAGATACTTATCATTGTTTAAGTCATCACTTTTCTATTTCACCTCAACTCTTTTTTAGTCAGTTTTTCTTTTTAACAGAAAAAAAAGAAAGTAATTTTCAAAAAACGTGGTTAAAAGTCAAAGAATCTAGACAATTAAATCATAAAAAAATTTTAAAACAAGTAGAGTTTTCTGATTTAAAAGTTTTTGAAATTATAAATCAAAGTTTGCCTAATGATATACAATTACAGTTGTCAAATAGTTCAATAATTAGATACTCACAATTATTTGATTTGAACAAAACCATAAAAGTTTTTTGCAACCGAGGTGCAAGTGGAATAGATGGAAGTACATCTACAGCAATTGGTGCTGCATCGGTTCAAAACAAGCAAACCGTTTTTATTACAGGAGATATTAGCTTTTTTTATGATAGTAATGCTTTGTGGAATAAATATATTAAAAGTGATTTTAGAATTATTTTAATTAATAATTCAGGAGGGGGAATTTTTAGATTTATTCCTGGGCCTCAAACCACTAATGCCTTAGATTATTTTGAAACCCCTCATAGCTTAGATGCATCACATTTATGTAAAATGTATGATATTGATTATTATTCTGCCGAAAATGAAGATGAATTGAAGGGTAGATTAAAAACATTTTATCAAAGATCAGATTTTCCTAAATTATTAGAAATATTTACTCCATCAATGGAGAATGATAGAATACTTAAAAATTATTTTTTAAATATTAAATAGTGCTATTGATTTTAAGTATTTTATTTCTTAAATTTGGACAAGTTAAATTTAGTACTAATCAAACAAATAAATTATTAAATTATGAGTAGAGAAGAGCATGTTGCATTAAGTGCAAAACAATTAAAAGACAAATGTAGTATTGATGCTGATATGGGTAAATTAGATAGTATTGCTAAATTCATGGGTATAGCAGCTATGGGCGGTGATGCATCTTTAGTTGCAGGTCAACAAGAATCTGAATTAGAAACTATTAAAGATAGCTTCTTAAAAGGTCATTTAGGATTAAGTGATAGTGACGATCTTGATGGAGCCATTGCAAAAGTGAATGGTATGTTAGGAGAATCAAATCCATTAAAACAAAGAGCAGCATTTTACTATTTATTAGCGGATCATTTTGGAAAATAATTCCAGTGCAAGAAACTAAAAAAGCTCCAAGAAATTGGAGCTTTTTTTATAAATTGAAATGTCGTTTAAATACCTAAATTGGTCTTTATTTCTTTCGAAACAGCATCTTTATGAATCATTACTGAAATAGATTTCAATCTCATATAACTTTCTGAAATATAAATATAACCACCATTTGCAACAGCAGTTCCCCAAGAGTTTTTTACTTTATAATACTTGTTCCCTTTTTGATCTTTCATAAT
>DAOVTF010000136.1 GCA_030633225.1 Flavobacteriaceae bacterium | reverse complement strand
CTGATCCTAAAAACATTTCTGCTTTGGCGATTGCAATTCGTTTGGTAATTTTTTTATTGCCAACATTAACCATTTTTGGTTGGTTCTTATCGTTAATATGTGAAAAATCTTTAGACATGTGAAATCCTTTAATTAAAACTATCCATACATTTTGGTGTAATACGTTTTATAGTCACCTGATGTTACATTATTCAACCATTCTTCGTTTTCTAAGTACCAATCTAAAGTTTTTGCAAGTCCTTGTTCAAAAGTTACCGTTGGTTTCCAACCTAGTTCTTTATTCAATTTATTGGCATCAATTGCATATCTTCTATCATGCCCTGCCCTATCTTTTACATAAGTAATAAGCTTAGCAGAAGACCCTTCTTCTCGATCTAGTTTTTTATCCATTAAATTACATAATAAATGAATCAGGTTTAAATTGGTCCATTCATTAAATCCTCCAATGTTATAGGTTTCATTTCCTCTTCCTTTGTGAAAAA
Organism: Flavobacteriaceae bacterium; assembly: GCA_030633225.1. Classification (GTDB taxonomy): domain Bacteria; phylum Bacteroidota; class Bacteroidia; order Flavobacteriales; family Flavobacteriaceae; genus Lutimonas. The sequence continues at coordinate 5,635 of DAOVTF010000136.1, read as the reverse complement.
TTTCATCAATTGCAATGGCATGATCAACAACATATAACCAATCGCGAGTATAATTTCCATCGCCATAAACTGGCAAGGCTTTATTGTTTTTTATGTTATGAATAAAAAGTGGAATTAACTTTTCAGGAAATTGATTTGCACCGTAATTATTTGAGCAATTACTAATTACATATGGCAATCCATAAGTGTTCCCATAAGCTCTTACCATATGATCAGAAGATGCTTTTGAAGATGCATACGGTGATTGTGGATCATACGAAGTAGTCTCAGTAAACAAACCTGTTTTACCAAGTGAACCATAAACCTCGTCTGTTGAAACATGATAGAATAATTTTCTATCAAAATTATCTTTCCAAATATCACGAAAAGCATTTAATAAATTTGCGGTTCCCAAGACATTGGTTTCAATAAAGTCATTTGGATTAGTAATAGAACGATCAACATGGCTTTCAGCCGCCAAATGTATCACCGCATCAAATTTATGCTCATTAAAAATGGAGTTGACAAAATCAATATCTTTAATATCACCTTTTAAAAAAGTATAATTAGCAGCATTTTCAATATCTTTTATATTCTCTAAATTTCCGGCATAGGTCAAAGCATCTAAATTAAAAATTTGATATTCAGGATATTTATTCACAAACAATCTTACGACGTGTGAACCTATAAATCCAGCACCGCCAGTAATTAATATTTTTTTATTCATTATATTTTTTTAAAGTTTACTCTTTACTAGTTTCTTCTTGCTACTTTTGATCCTGCTTCAATTGCCATTTCCAAGCAGATGCTAAAGCGTCTTCTAAATCTAATTTTGTTTGCCAACCCAATTCTTTATTTGCAAAAGAAATATCTGCATAAGCCGAAGTAATATCACCTTCTCTTCGACCAACAATTTTATAATTCAGTTTTTTATTACTTACTTTTTCGAAAGCTTTAATTACATCTAATACCGAACTTCCTTTACCTGTTCCTACATTAAAGAATTCCATTTTTTCTTTATTTTTCCCATGTATCAATCTTCTTAAAGCTGCAATATGAGCTTTAGCCAAATCAACTACATGAATATAATCTCTAACAGCGGTACCATCATTTGTTGGATAATCATCCCCAAAAACAGATAATTCTTGTCGGATACCTGCTGCAGTTTGGGTAACAAACGGAATCAAATTTTGAGGTACTCCAATTGGTAGCTCTCCAATTTTCACACTTTTATGCGCCCCAATCGGATTAAAATATCGTAAAGCTATTGCATTTAAATCACTAACTTTTGTAGTGTCACTTAAAATCTCTTCTCCAATTTGTTTGGTGTTTCCGTAAGGAGATTCTGCTAATTTAATGGGTGCATTTTCAGTAATAGGTAATTCATCGGCTTGACCATAAACAGTACAAGATGAACTGAAAATAAAATTATTAACTTTACTTTTTACCATTTCTTGCAATAAATAAACTAAAGTTGATATGTTATTTTCATAATATTTTAAAGGTTGTTCAACACTTTCGCCAACAGCTTTTGATGCTGCAAAATGTATAACTCCATCAATATTGTGATTTTCAAAAAATGTAGAAACTTTGTTTTTTTCTTTTAAATCGAGTTTTACATATTCTGGTTTTACTCCAGTAATGGAAGTAATTCCATCTAAAACTTCAATCTTAGAATTTGAAAGATCATCAATAATAATCACATCAAATCCTTCATTTTGTAATTCAACAACGGTGTGAGATCCTATAAACCCTAAGCCACCTGTTACTAATATTTTTTCTTTTCTCATATCAATATCATCACTATAAAATACTATTCAATTCCATAAATAATACAGTAAGACTTATTTGATAAAATCTAGTATAGTATTAATTATAAAATTCTGTTGTTCATTATCCAGTTCCGTATGCATAGGTAATGAAATAACTGTTTCAATTAATTCATTAGTTACCTTAAAATTTTCTTCTTTATATCTAGAATCTGTATATGCTTTTTGCAAATGTAAAGGCACCGGATAATAAATAGCATTTGGTATATTTTTGTCTAATAAATGTTGGTGCAAGGCATTTCTATTTATATTTTTCAACTTTAAAGTATATTGATGAAAAACATGGGTAGAAAAATCACTTGTTATTGGAGTAATAATATTATCCGAATTAGAAAAGCCTTTATTATAATATTCTGCAGCTGTTCTTCTTGCATCACAATATTCATCTAAATGAGGTAATTTTAATCTTAATACTGCCGCTTGAATACTGTCTAATCTCGAATTCACCCCTACAACATCATGATAATATCTCTTATACATTCCGTGATTTACCATCCCTCTAATTATATGTGCCAAATCATCATCATTAGTAAATATAGCTCCTCCATCACCATAACAACCTAAATTTTTTGAAGGGAAAAAAGAAGTTGTACCAACATTTCCTATAGTCCCCGCTTTTTTAGATGTTCCATCCCTAAAAGTATAATCTGCCCCAATGGCTTGCGCTGTATCTTCAATTACATACAAATTATGCTCTTTAGCAACTTTTAAAACTGCTTCCATATTAGCGCATTGACCAAATAAATGAACCGGAACAATTGCTTTTGTTTTTGGAGTTATAGCCTTTTTTAAGGCTTCAATATCCATATTAAAGGTATCCATTTCAACATCAACCAATACCGGAGTCAATTTTAAAATAGCAATTACTTCAACCGTTGCTGCAAAAGTAAAATCAGCTGTAATCACCTCATCACCTTGTTCTAGGCCTAAGCCCATCATGGCTATTTGCAAAGCATCTGTGCCGTTAGCACAAGGAATAACATGTTTTACATTTAAATATTTTTCTAGGTCAGATTGAAAGGATTTTACTTCGGGACCATTAATAAAAGCTGCTGATCCTACAACATCTAATATGGCCTTGTCAATCTCAGGTTGTAATTTTTTATATTGACTTTGTAAGTCAACCATTTGTAATTTTTTCATTTTTCTTTTTTTTATGTAAAAGATATAAACAAAAATACAAATATTTTATACGCTGTTCGCTATATTTTTTATTTTAGCAAATCATATGTTTTTTTTATATAATATAGCAATTTATACAGTCGGGTTTTTATTGAAAATAATTTCATTTTTCAATAAAAAAATAGCTCTTTTTATCAATGGTAGAAAAGATACATTTAATAAATTAGAATCTGCTATTTCAAAAAACGACAAAACCATTTGGTTTCATTGTGCATCTTTAGGGGAGTTTGAACAAGGTAGACCAATTATAGAGGAAATAAAATCACAATTTCCCAAGTATAAAATAGTTCTCACTTTTTTCTCTCCATCGGGATATGAAGTTCGTAAAAATTATGAATTAGCAGATGTTATTGTTTATTTGCCTTTAGACACGAAAAAGAATGCAAAAAAATTCCTTGAATTAACACATCCAACCATGGCAATTTTTGTGAAATACGAATTTTGGCCAAATATTTTAAACCAATTAAAAAATCAAAATATTGAAACTATATTAATCTCTGGTATTTTTAGAAAAGATCAATTCTTTTTTAAAAGTTATGGCTCATGGATGAGAAAAACTTTAAAAGCATTTTTTCATTTTTTTGTACAAAATGAATCTTCTAAAAAATTACTAAAAGAAATTGGTTTAAACAATGTCACTTTAAGTGGTGATACACGTTTTGACAGAGTTCACGAAATATCAAAACAAAACAATCATTTACAATTTATTGAAGATTTTAAACAAGATCAGTATACTTTAGTAGCTGGAAGTTCTTGGCCAAAAGGAGAAGAATTCTTGATTAATTATATCAATTCCCACGCAAGTGAAAATGAAAAATTTATTATTGCTCCGCATAATATTAATGAAAAAGGAATTGAGCAATTGCAAAATTCTATCTCAAAAAAAACAACTAAATATTCTGATGAAATTAAAGATAATTCTGCACAAGTTTTTATTGTAGATACAATTGGAATTTTAACTAAAATTTATAGTTATGCAGATTCTGCTTATATTGGAGGTGGTTTTGGAACAGGACTACACAATACTTTAGAACCTGCATCTTTTGGAATTCCTTTGATTATAGGGCCAGATTATCAAAAATTTCAAGAAGCTGTTGATTTAGTAAATGTAGGTGCATGTACGGTAATAGATAACCAAAATAAATTTAATGAGCACCTAAAAGAATTACATAAAAATGTAAACTTTAGAACCAAACAAGGACAAAGTTCAAAAGAATATATTTTAGATAATATTGGTGCAACAGAAATAATATTTAACTATATTTCAAAAAAACTCTAATATTATTAATACTTTTAACGATTCTAAATAAGATATAGATTATGATACGTGAAAAATTAAATGAGTTTTATAAAGTTGTTTTTGAAGAAGAGCTAATTAACGAAATTGTTGAAGTTGGCACTTATAAAAAAATAAGAGAAAATGAATTATTACTTGATATAGGAGATAATTTTAATCGTATTCCATTAATGCTAACCGGTGCAATAAAAATTAGTAGAGAAACTGATAATGGTGATGAAATTGTTCTTTATTTTTTAGAACGTGGTGATACTTGTACAATTACATTTGGTAGCGGATTACATAGTAGCAAAAGTAAAGTTAGAGGGGTTGCTGAAAAACCATCTGAAGTAATATTTATTCCTGTTGAAAAATTAGAAGAATGGCTGGTGAAATATGCTTCGTGGAGAAGCTTTGTAATCGATAGCTATAATATTCGTTTAAACGAAATGTTAGAAGCAGTTGATACTTTAGCTTTTATGAAAATGGATCAGCGTTTGTATAAATACATTACAGATAAAGTAAAAATTATGCGTAATACTACATTAAAAACTACGCATCAAGAAATTGCCATTGATCTTAACACTTCAAGAGTTGTTGTATCCCGACTTTTAAAACAATTAGAAAACGAAGGAAAAATCAAACTGTTTAGAAATAGAATTGAGGTTTTAGATTTTTAATTTTGGCTAATTTTCGAAAATAAACGTAACTATTGTTACAACTTGTTTGTTTTTTACTTTTATATTTACAATATTAACAAACAGTTTTATGGATTTTTTATTACAACCATGGCCATGGTATGTAGCAGGGCCTCTTATAGCACTTTGTATGTATTTGATGAATTTCTTTGGAAAGAAATTTGGAGTTTCATCAAATTTAGAAACTGTTTGTGCCATGGGAGGAGCAGGTAAATTAGTTGATTTCTTTAAATTTGACTGGAGAGCTCACAAATGGCATATAGCATTTATTATAGGTTTGATCATAGGTGGATTTATTAGTAATCAATGGTTTACACCAATTGATACAATAGCGCTTTACCCACAAACCGTTCAAGATCTAGAAGAAATAGGAATCGCAAATGCGGGATCAACTTTCCTTCCAATTGAAATTTACAGTACAAATGCCATGCTTACTTTAAAAGGATTTTTAATATTAATTAGTGCTGGAATATTAGTTGGATTTGGAGCGCGTTATGCAGGTGGATGTACATCTGGACATGGAATAGTTGGATTAAGTAAGTTCTCTACAGAATCTTTTATAGCTGTTGGTGGTTTTTTTATTGGTGGATTAATTATGACTTGGTTAATTTTACCTCATCTTTTTTAAGAAAGATATGAAATATATTAAATTTTTATTAATAGGAGTACTG
>DAOVTF010000232.1 GCA_030633225.1 Flavobacteriaceae bacterium | reverse complement strand
TCCTATTCAATATTTGCTCAAACTGAAAAAACTGTACCTATTTTTAAAGATGGTGAAGCGCAGATTATACCTGCATTTGAAGATTCAGAAAAATGGATAAGACATGATTTATGGGTTGAAACAGAATTTGATACCGATGGCGATGGTAAACTTGATAGAATGCATGTGGCAGTTACAAGACCTTTTCAAACAGATACCGAGGATCTTAAATTACCAATTGTTTATATATCCAGTCCTTATTTTGCTGGTGTTGCAGGAAATGCAGATGGTCTTTTTTGGGATATAAAACATGAAATTGGCGCAGTTGAAAAAGAACGTGTTCATCCGGAAGTTAAACGTAGAGGTGAAAGACCAATTATATCAAATTCTCATACTAAAACTTGGGTTCCAAGAGGTTATATAGTTGTTCATTCTTCATCTCCGGGAACCGGTCTTTCTCAAGGGTCACCAACCGTTGGCGGTGATAATGAATCTTTGGCTCCAAAAGCTGTTATCGATTGGTTATGTGGTCGTATACCGGGTTATATTTCTCCTGATGGTAATGAAAAAGTGAAAGCATTTTGGTCAACTGGTAAAGTTGGAATGACCGGAACATCATATAATGGAACTATTCCTTTGGCGGCGGCAACAACTGGGGTTGAAGGGCTTGAAGCAATTATTCCAATTGCTCCAAATACATCTTATTATCATTATTACAGATCAAATGGCCTTGTGAGATCTCCAGGTGGATATTTAGGTGAAGATGTGGATGTATTGTACGATTTTATTCATAGTGGAGATGAATCGAAACGAGCATATAATAATGCCACTGTAAGAGATACTGAAATGAAAAATGGTATGGATAGATCAACTGGTGATTATAATGATTTTTGGGCAGGGCGAGATTATTTAAACGACATGGAACCTATGAAAGCGGCCTTATTAATGTCGCATGGTTTTAACGATTGGAACGTAATGCCAGAACATAGTTACAGAATTTATAAAGCTGCTAAAGATAAAGGCTTACCTACTCAAATTTATTATCATCAGAATGGACATGGCGGACCACCTCCAATGAAAATAATGAACAGATGGTTTACCCGCTATTTACATGGTGTGGAGAATGATGTTGAGAATGATGCCAGAGCCTGGATAGTTCGAGAAAATGATAAGAGAGAAAATCCAACGGCTTATAAAGATTATCCAAATCCGGATGCATCACCTGTAACATTGTATCTCAATTCAGGTGCACCTGAACAAGGTAAATTAAGTATGAAAAAACCAAAGTCTCAAGGAAAGGAAACATTGATTGATAATTATTCTTTTTCAGGTTCTTCTTTGGCAAAAGCCGAAATTACTAATCATCGGTTAATTTATATTACACCTAAGTTAACTGAAGATATTCATATATCGGGAGTATCAAAAGTAAAAATTAAATTAGCTAGTAGTAAACCTGCAGTGAATCTTTCAGTTTGGTTAGTTTCTTTACCGTGGACTAAAGGTAGAAAACCTAAAATCACTGATAATATTATTACTCGTGGTTGGGCAGATCCGCAAAACCATAGTTCATTAACTAAAGGTGAAGCTTTAGTACCAAATAAATTCTATGAAGTTTCTTTTGATTTAATACCTGATGATCAAATTATTCCAAAAGGACAACAAATTGGTTTGATGATTTTTTCTAGTGATAAAGAGTTTACGGTTTGGCCAAGTCCGGGAACAGAATTAACCATAGATTTAGATGGCACATCGATCACTATACCCATTGTAGGAGGGAGCAATGCATTTAGTAGGGCTGTAAAATAAAATTAGTTAAACTTTTTTATATCTAAAGCAATCGACAATATGATCATTGACCATGCCAGTTGCTTGCATGTGGGCATAAATAACGGTTGATCCAACAAATTTAAATCCACGTTTTTTTAGATCTTTAGAAAGAAAATCTGAAAGTTCAGTTTTAGCAGGTATTTCATTTAAAGTTTTCCATTGATTTACAATTGGTTTACCATCAACAAAACTCCAAATATATTTTGAAAATGAACCAAATTCTTTTTGTATTTCTATAAAAGCAATAGCATTTGTAATAGTAGCTTTTACTTTTAATTTATTTCTAATAATTCCAGCATTTTGGATTAATTCTTCAAATTTTTTATCATCATATTTTGCAATTTTTTGATAATCAAAATTATCAAAAGCTTGCTTGAAATTTTCACGTTTTCGTAAAACGGTAATCCAACTTAATCCAGCCTGAAAAGTTTCAAGAATTAAAAATTCAAAAAGTTTATCATCATCATAAACGGGTACTCCCCATTCTTCATCATGATAATTAACGTAAAGTGGTGTTTCACCACACCAAGAGCATCTATTTTTATTCATTATCTTAAAATTTCACAATTGCTTACAAGATTAAATATTTTCATTAATTGAAGAATTATTGTTTGCTCCTTATTTTTCTTTTCTACCTTTTAGCTTTCCTTCATTTTATAAATAATATTTCTTTTTTTTAAATAATCTAAAACAAAATCATAACAAACCTTGTGTTTTCCAACCAATTCTGGAGGAAAAACACCTTTTTCATTAAACAAATTATTTAAAATTAAATTGGCAGAAGCAGTTGCAGTATATCCAGTTGTTCTCGCCATAGAAGAAGTTTGTGTTTCTTGACAAAACTCGTCGTATAAGTCATAAATAACTGTTTTAGATTCTCCTTTATCATTTTTACCTTTTATCGTAATTTTCATAACCGTTAGTTCTTCCTCATCGTCTTCTAAAAACCATTCCTTGAATAGAATACTATTGGTAAAATCTATGGGAGAAATTTCAGTTCCATTGATCTCAATTTTTTTTGTATCAAAAAAACCACTCTTTTTTAATACTTGAATATATTCAATATGGCCTGGATATCGCAACGTTTTTTCTTTCATATTAGGAATATGAGGCATGGTAAAAATTAAGGATCGTAACCCATCAGAATTAAAGGATTCTAAAGTCCCTACTTTATCAAATTCCACCAATTCAACATCAGTTAAAGCTTCTCTAGTTATTAATTTATTATTTTCAATATATCTGGCAGGACGAGTATATTCTTCAATTACATCAATTGGAGAGAAAGGTGCTTTATAATTGAAAGGCCATTTTTTAGTTTTTGGTAAACCACCAACCAAGCATTCAAAATCAGTTATTTTTATTTGTTCATTATGGTACCCTAATAAAATATTTCCCATGCCAGGAGCAACACCACAATCAACAATAGCAGTGACATTATTTTCTTTAGCCAGGTCATTTAATTCTAAAGCATTTTCAGGAAAAAAAGAAATATCTACCACATCTTTTTTAGCCTCAATAATAGTTTTTAAAGTTTCAAATCCTAAAAAACCAGGTACGGCGCATATAACCAAATCAAAACCCTGTAAAATATTTATTAACTCTGCTTTTTTTGAAACATCAATTTGTATCGTAGTAATATTTGAATGTTTAGCTTTTAATTTTTCTAAGGATTTTAAGTTATAATCAGCAGAAGTAACTTTGTGATCTTTCACTAGATCGATTGCCATTGCACTTCCAACCATTCCTGCGCCTAAAACTATTATTTTTTTCATTTATTTATTTTAAAAAGGAAAAGTACAAAATAATTTACATTATTTTTGAAGTAATTAGCATAGAAATGAATAATATCAAAGAAGAAATATTTATTAAGTGTAAGCAATTTGTTGATGATAAATTGGCAACTATTACTCAAATTATAGAATCAAATCAGAGTGCATTACAATCAGAAACAAAAAGTTCTGCAGGAGACAAACATGAAACCGGAAGAGCAATGTTGCAATTAGAAATGGAGAAAGCTTCGCAACAGTTTGAATCGATATCAGCAATGAATGAAGTATTGCAAAAAATTGATATTAAAACAAATAATGGAGTTGCAAAATTAGGAAGCTTAATTTATACC
>DAOVTF010000054.1 GCA_030633225.1 Flavobacteriaceae bacterium | reverse complement strand
TATATAATGTAACAATTTATGTTACAATTTTAAACTAAAAAAGCTTAACTTAGTGATTAACACCTTGTTAAGCTTTTGTTAAGTGCGGGCGAAAGGACTCGAACCTTCACACCGTGAGGCACTAGATCCTAAGTCTAGCGTGTCTACCAATTTCACCACGCCCGCATTTGGGTTTGCAAATATAAACAATTTTACAATCTACAATATATGTTTTATTAAAATTTGAAATGAAATTCTAGTATATCAATTTAGTGTTATTTGACCACGAAATTATTTTATTTAAAAAAAATAATTCCATATATTAAAGTAGTTGATTTTCTATAATTTTATTCATATTATTCTGATTATTTAAAGCAAGTTGAGAAAAAGTAAACAAACTATTACAACGATCTAAATTCTGAGTTTCATAACTTACTTTATAATACTTATTATTTTCCAAATAATCTGTCAACGCCCTTATTCCATGTAAAAAAGGCATTAATACTGGGCCTAATGATAATCGTTCAATTTCTTTTTCATTCAATACATTTTTATATTTTTTTAATCCTTTTATAAATGCATCAAACAATTTTAGATTAAAATTAATATTTTCTAGGTTTGTTTCGTCCTCTGGAGAAGTATTTACAATGGTTCTAACTGCATCACCAAAATCATATAAAAAAACACCTTTCATTAGGGTATCAAGGTCTATCAAACATAATGCTTCATTATTTTGCGAAAACAAAATATTGTTCAGCTTTGTATCATTATGGCAAACTTTCACAGGTAATTCTTCAAAATTTATCTCTAATAATTTAGAAATATTATTATTTACAAAATTAGTTGCTTTTTGTGCCTTTTGAATGTTTTTGGTTTTGGCATTTTTAAAAGCTGTTTTAAATTGGTCATACCTATAATTAAGATTATGAAATTTAGGTAAAGTATCTTCTAACATGTCAACATTAAAACCTGTAGTTTTATTATGAAATATTCCAATTATTTTTCCAGCTTCATAAGCAATTTTAGAATCGGTAGTTGTATTAAAAACCTGACTATCTTTAATAAAAGTCATCAGTCTCCAAATTTCATTTGTATTTGTTCTATAAAAAGAATTTCCAGATTCTGTTTTGGAGAGTATTATTTCATTATAATCATCACCATGCAATAATGGAACAATCATATCCATATTATGAATTAATGAATCAAAATTTGCAAAAACATTAGTATTTATTCTTTATAAAACATATAATGGTTCACCATTATTTTCCACTAAATAAGTATCATTAATCAAACCGTTGGATATAGGAGAAAATTGATATTCAGCATCTGGAATTATGAAATTTTCTAAAATACTTTTTAGCTTTTCCATAAAGGTGTAGGATAATCTTTATTAATTGTCATTTCTTTTAATAACTGTACTGCAAAATTTTTATCCTCTGCATAAGTTACACCAAACCAGAAATTACTCACTTCTGTTAATTCGATAGTAATTTTACCAGATTCAATCAGGTTTTGAATTACGAATGGTATATAAATTTCGCCCTTAGTAATGTTTTTTTCATCCTTTAGAAAGTCGATAAATTGTTTTTCTATATAATTAAAAATACTTTGGTCACAAATCCAAAAATTCATTGAAACAAGTTCATTAGCTTTAAGAATTATATTGGTTGCTTTGTCAATTATAACAGAGTCATTTTCTTTAATTTCGGTTAGTTCTATTATTTTTTCTAACTTATTTTCATTTCTTTTACACAATCCCCTGGATACAGTCCCGTGTTTAGATAATGTATCTTTCAAAAGATAAGGAACCAAAGCATATATATTTTTATTTTGCTGTTTACTAATAAATTTGGATGCTAATTTAAAAGCTTGTTTACCATAATAGTCATCTGCATTAATTACAACAAAATACCCATCAATAAATTCTTTTGCAACCCATATTGCATGTGCTGTCCCCCAAGGCTTTTCTCTTTTAAATTTTTGATCTACCTCTTTGGGAAGGCTATTTATTTCTTGCTCAATTATATCAATTTTTATTTCCTTAGAAATACGTTTTTTTAGATAAGCTTCTACTTCATGAGCATAATCTTTTTTGGTAATAATTACTATATGATCAAACCCATTAATTATAGCATCATATATACTGAATTCGAATAAAAATTCATTTTTTGGCCCTAGTTGATCAAATTGTTTTAATGCTCCATATCTACTGCCGCTACCAGCAGCCATTATCAGTAAAGTTTTCCTTTTAACCTTCATTATTGATAATTAGTTAATAGGTGTTTTTTATCCAATTATATGGTTGACGTTTAACCCACAACCCCCGTGTAAAATCAGGGAAATTTTGAGGTTCTCCATTATTTTCTATAGATAGTTCTGAAAGTGGTGTAATAGCACTCCAGACTGCTGCATCATAAGCATCAAGCGGAGGAGCTATATTCTGTTTAGCAGATTCAACAAAGGCATTAATTACAAAGAAATCCATACCTCCATGACCCGCTCCGGTTGCTTGCTCTCCATATTTGACCCAAAGTGGATGATCATATTTTTTTAACCATTCATCTGCATTATCCCATTTATGTGATTTTGATTTTCCTTCAATATAAATACGATTTCCATCAACTTCCCATAATCCTTTTGTTCCTTGAACTCTAAATCCTAATGAATATGGCCGAGGCAAACTAGTATCGTGCGTAACAATAATTGTCTCTCCATTAGAGGTTTCTATGGTACTTGTAATCACATCACCCATTTTAAATTTCAATTTTGCATTTGGATGGTCTTCTCCCCCATTTTCAACAATGTAATTATGAAGACCTCTACTTTTAGTTGCATGTGAAGTAAGTGACATAAATCTATTACCACGATTAACATCACACATTACCGCTATTGGCCCTACTCCATGAGTTGGATAAACATCTGCATTTCTTAACAACGAGTGCTGTGTTCTCCATTTTGATTCAGATATGCCTTTTTCACCAAATTCAACCCCTTTGCCATAAGCAGTTTTACCATCATTTAATTTTACAAAACGAAGATCATGCTGATAGCCACATCTAAAATGCATTAATTCTCCAAAAACATTTTGTTTTACCATATTTAAAACAGCCATGATATCTCGTCGATAATTTACATTTTCTAATATCATCAAATGAGTTCCTGTTTGTTCGTGGGTATTGACCAAATCCCAACATTCTTCCAAAGTATTTGCAGCAGAAACTTCAACTCCTGTGTATTTACCAGATAGCATAGAATCTTTTGCCATACGAGTATGCCATAGCCATGGTGTAGAAATTATAACAGCATCTACATCTTTTAAATTTAAAAGATTCTTATAATCAAATTCATTCTTATCAAACACTTCTGGTTTTTTCTGTCCTTTCTTTTCAATCTTATCCAATCCCATAGCAATTCTGGTTGAGTCAATATCACAAATTGCAGTTATAACAACATCATCTCTTAACAACAAGTTAGTCAAATGATTAGTGCCTCTTAACCCAATTCCAATCAATCCAACTTTTAATTTTTCAGAAGAATTAGTAATTCCAAAAGTTAAAGTTGGTGATAGAGCTATTCCTCCACCAACAATTGAGGTTTTTATAATAAAATCTCTCCTTGAATTCATTTTGCCATTATTTAAAAATTAATCTAAAAGTTAATTAACCGCATTAAAATTAACTCTTTTCTTTTCTTTATCTTTGTTTTTATTAAAATATTTCACTTATGAAAAGTATCAAATCTTACGTACAAGAAAATAAAGATCGATTTATCAATGAGCTAATTGAGTTGTTAAAAATACCCTCGATTAGTGCAGATCCTGCTTATAAAAATGATATTACTAAAACTGCTGAAGCAATAAAAATATCTTTAGAAAAAGCAGGTTGCAATAAAGTAGAAATTTGTGAAACTCCAGGTAATCCAATAGTATACGGTGAACATATATTGGATAATAAATTACCTACGATTCTAGTGTATGGTCATTATGATGTTCAACCTGCAGATCCTATTGATCTTTGGGACTCTCCGCCTTTTGAACCTGTTATTAAAAAGACTGAAATTCACCCTGATGGAGCAATTTTTGCACGTGGATCTTGTGATGATAAAGGGCAACTTTATATGCATGTAAAGGCATTTGAATATATGATTAAAGAAGGTAATTTGCCTTGTAATGTAAAATTTATGATTGAAGGTGAAGAAGAAGTTGGCTCATCGAGTTTAGAATGGTTTGTAAAAAGAAATCAGGAAAAATTAACTAATGATGTTATCTTAATTTCTGATACTGGTATGATTAGTAATAAACAACCATCTATTACAACCGGTTTAAGAGGATTAAGTTATGTTGAAGTTGAAGTTACAGGTCCAAATAGAGATTTACATTCTGGTTTATATGGTGGTGCAGTAGCAAATCCAATTAATATTCTTACAAAAATGATTGCTTCTTTACATGATGAAGACAACCATATTACTATTCCGGGATTTTATGATAAGGTTATTGAAGCTACAGAAGAGGAAAGAATAGAAATGGCAAAAGCACCATTTGAATTAGATGATTACAAAAAAGCTCTTGATATTAATGCTGTTTATGGCGAAAAAGGATATACAACCAACGAAAGAAATTCTATCCGACCAACGTTAGATGTCAACGGAATATGGGGAGGATATATTGGCGAAGGAGCTAAAACAGTTATAGCGAGTAAAGCTTTTGCAAAGATTTCAATGCGTTTGGTACCTGATCAAGATCCAGATGAAGTAACCAAACTTTTTACTCAACACTTTGAAAACATTGCTCCTAAATCTGTAAAAATAAAAGTGACACCTCATCATGGGGGTCATGCTTATGTAACTCCAATTGACAATATAGGGTATAAAGCTGCAAACAAGGCGTATAGTGAAACCTTTGGTGTACCGGCAATTCCTCAAAGGTCTGGTGGTAGTATTCCTATTGTTGCCCTTTTTGAACAAGAATTAAAAAGTAAAACCATTTTAATGGGATTTGGCTTAGATAGTGATGCTATTCATTCACCCAATGAGCATTTTGGAATTTTTAATTATTTAAAAGGTATTGAAACCATTCCATTATTTTATAAAAACTATGTTGAACTTTATAATAAAGTTTAATGATTCTTATTGCTAAATTTTCAACTTATGAAAATTCAATTTATTGAAAAAATAAAAAATAAAATTGGATTAAAACTTAATTCTCCATTGCATAAGGGGGAAAGCAAGGATTTTGTTTTTATTCATATTAATAAAACTGCTGGAACAAGTATAATTAAGGTTATAGGCAAGCCTTTTAGAAAACATCTTACCGCTAAAGAAATTATTAAGACAATAGGTCAAGAAAAATGGGATAATGCCTATAAATTTACTGTTGTTCGAAACCCTTGGGATAAAGTTGTATCACAATATAAACACAATATTAAAATGAACTCTAACAATATGGCTAAAAAACATATTGAGTTTAAAGATTGGGTTTCAAGTACATACGGAGAGAAAAAAGATCCAAAATATTATGGTAGACCGCAAATGTTTTTACCTCAAGTTGAATGGCTAAAAGATTTTGATGGAAAAATTGATATTGAAAAAATAATACGCTTTGAAAATTTAAATGAAGGAATAAATGACGTTTTTAAAACTTTGAATATTGAGCATCAATTACCTCATGTAAACAAAACCCATAAATCAAATTATAAAGATTTTTATGATACTGAAACCAAAAATATTATTTCAGAATGGTTTCATGAAGACATCGCTGTTTTTGGCTATTCTTTTGACTCTTAATAATCCAATTTTTTGTAATTAATTAATTTTAACAAAACTTTAATATAACTAAAAGATTCCTTGTACAACATATAAGTAGGTTTTTACGTTGCATTTATTTAAACCTCCCTTATTATGATAAAAAATTTCTTTTGGATGTGCTCTGGCGCAGATACAGATTTACTTCAAAATTGCTCAAAATCAGAACAAGTTAAATATGCAGGCATTGGCGGAACTGTCTTTTTCACAGCTGTTATGGCCTTTATAGCGTCGAGTTATGCACTTTTTACTGTTTTTGATTCTGTTTATATTTCCATTGCATTTGGATTAATTTGGGGACTACTTATTTTTAATCTAGATCGTTTTATTGTTTCTACAATTAAAAAACAGGGCAGACCTTGGATAGAATTTACACAGGCAGTGCCTAGAATTATATTGGCAATAATTATAGCGGTTGTAATTGCAAAGCCATTGGAATTGAAGATTTTTGAAAAAGAGATCAATCAGGTTTTACTGGAACAAAAGAATAATTTAACTCTTCAAAATAAAGAGCAAATTGCTTTACAATATACTCCTGAAATAACTCGTGTAGAATCTGAAATTCAAGATTTAAATGATGCCATTGCAAATAAAGAAAAAGAAGTAAATGACCTTTATAGTACTTACATAACGGAAGCGGAGGGAACTCAAGGAACTTTAAAAGTCGGTAAAGGTCCGGTTTATAAAGAAAAGAGAGAAAAGCATGATGCCATGCTCCAGGAATTACAACAAATTAAACTTGAAAATAAAAATCAAATTGCTAAAAAAGAAATTATTCTTAAAGATCTAAGAGAAAAGCAAATTTTACAAACCACAAACAGTCAGCCAATTATAGATGGGTTTGATGGTTTGATGGCTAGAATTAATGCCTTAAATGATTTACCCTGGTTACCTTCATTTTTTATATTTTTATTATTTTTAGCCATTGAAACTTCTCCAATTTTTGCTAAGGTATTATCACAAAAAGGAGAATATGATATCAAATTTGCAAATCAAGAAAATAAAGTAAAAATTTGGGTGAAACAACAACAAAATCAAAGAGAAGAATTATTGAAATCCGATATATTGATTAACAACAAGGTTTACTATGATATAGGTGAAGAAGAAAAAATCTATGCATACAAAAAACAAAAAGCTGAAGAATTAATGCAATTGCAATCCGATGCTTTTTATCGAAACCAAAAAAGTATTTTGTAATATTAAATTTTTAACCAAAACGTTGTACAGAAAATGGTTCTAAATTTATTGATGTCCTTTTATCTGAGATTATTTCTGAAACTAATTTTCCTGTTGCGGGTCCCATACTCCATCCCATCATTGCGTGACCAGTGGCAATAGTTAAATTTTTAAATTTTGAGTACTTACCAATATAAGGTAATCCATCGGGTGAACATGGTCTCAATCCGCATGCAGCGTTTTCTATATCATCATTAGTAATATCCAAATTATTATAAAAACTTTCTGCTAATCTTGCAATTGATTTAACTCTAATTGGGTCAATATTGTGATTAATACCACCTATCTCCATAGTTCCGGCAAAACGTGTAAAACCATTCATAGGAGTCACACCAACTTTAGCTTCAACCAATATAGCTGGCATAGTAATACCCGTTTCTCTTTTTACATTTATTCGATAGCCTTTCCCGGCTTGAACAGATATTTTTAAATCTAATTGTTTAGTCAACATTGGGCTCCATGAACCGGCAGCCAAAACAACTTCGTCAATATCTAAAACCTGTTTATCAGTAATTATTTTACTAATTTTATTTTTACTCCTTTTTAATTCGATAACCCTCTCATTTAAATAAAATACAACTCCTTTTGATCTTAAATAAGAATATATTTCCTTTATAAAATCATCAGGCGTCATGTGAGAATCACAATCGTAATAAATTGCTCCATTAATATTCAAATCCACATCTGGCTCATATTCTTTTACTTCTTGAGTAGTTAAATTTTTAGCAATTAATCCTTCCTTTATAGCTCTTTGAGCAAGATTCCATTCCTCTTCTCCTCCTTTTTCTGTTTGATAATACATTAACAAACCTTTTCTTTTATAAAAGAAATTAAATTCGTTTGAACTTTTTATTTCTTCATACAATTCTTTACTAAATAAATTAAAATCTTTAAGAATTGGAATTGCCTTATCAACTTTACTTTGAGTAGATGAATTTTTAAAATTCCATCCCCATTTAAGCAAATCTAAATCCAAACGCGGTTTAATATAAAAAGGGCTTGACCTATTGAACATCCATTTAATTCCTTTATTGATCATTCCCGGAGCTGCCAAAGGTATAAAATGACTAGGTGATACATAACCGGCATTTACAAATGAAGCTCCACTAGAAATATTAGATTGATCAATTACAGTTACCTGATGACCTTCTTTATGTAAATAATAAGCAGTACTTAAACCAATAATTCCACCACCAATAATTACAACTTCTTTGTCCATTTATAAAGCTTCAACTTTCTAGTAAATTCATTGAATAATTTTAATTGATTTTTTTTACATATTTTGTAATAATCACAATTTGAGTTGGACCAACTTTCCCTTCAATAAATTCAGCATTATCACGATCTAAAGAGATTCTACGAACAGCAGTACCTTGTTTTGCTACCATACTCGATCCTTTTACTTTTAGATCTTTAATTAAAACCACCGAATCTCCTGCTTGTAAAATAACGCCATTAACATCTCTATGTATTATCTTTTCACTTTCATCTACACCTTCACCCGTTGCTTTTGCCCAAGTTAGTTGTTCATCATCAAAATATAGCATATCTAATAAGTCTTGCGGCCAACCTTCTGCTCGTAATCTAGTTAACATACGCCAAGCAAGTACTTGAACCGCAGGAGATTCATTCCACATACTTTCATTTAAGCAACGCCAATGATTTACATCAACATGATCAGGATTTTCAATTTGATCTACACAAGTTTCACAAGCTAATATACTATCCTCTAAAGTTTTTTTTGATTTTGGAGGGACTTCATAAACTATTAAATTTTCAGTGGCAGAACACAATTCACATTTTGATTCACTACGTTCATGTAATTTTTTTGATATACTCATTCTAATAGATTTTATCTCTAATTTAATTGACTATTTTTTACTTTTTATTTGCAAAAATACATTTAATAAACCTCTGTTTATTCAAGACTATATAGATCTTGTGGTATATTCTCCATTTAAATTTCTAATGATGCCTAAAGGGTTTTTATCTTGTAATTCAACAGGTAGCATTTGGTTCGGCCAATTTTGAAAACTTAATGGTCTTACCCATCTTTTAATTGAATGAATACCCACAGCAGTAAATCGTGAATCTGTAGAAGCTGGGTATGGACCTCCGTGATTCATGGAATCACAAACTTCAACCCCTGTAGAAACACCACTAAAGATTATTCTACCAACTTTATTTTGTAAGGCATTAATCACTTTTTCATATTTTTTGACCTCATTCTTTTCAGCCCAAATAGTTCCTGTTAATTGCCCATCTAGACCGTCAATTATTTTTAATAATTGAG
>DAOVTF010000281.1 GCA_030633225.1 Flavobacteriaceae bacterium | reverse complement strand
ATTTGCATTTGATTGATCAACATATAAATTTTGATCAAAACCAACCAATTCGGTTAAATCTTTACGAGAAAACCTTAATGCTCTGTAGTTAAAAATTCTTTCAGTGTCAATTATATGTTGTAAAATTTCATTGATAGTCCATTTACCTTCAGCATATCTAAACAAATATTTATTCTTTGGCAAGTTTGTTAAAACAATCAAACTTTTTTCCAATGAGTCTTTCAGATTTTTAACCAACCCTTTGTTGTTTTGTGTTACTAATTCAATATAACTTTTGTAATAAGGATTGTACTCGTCTTTGTTTAATTGTTCCATTTTTAATGTTTTAAACACTAAAAATAATAAATTTTAATCAATGGAAAATCTTAAAGCTAATTTAAAAGCTTATAGGACTGCTTAGCAATTTCTATTTCTTCATTGGTAGGAATAATCAAAATTTTAATTTTTGAAGTTTCTGTATTTATTTCACGAATATCTTTCGATCTAATTTTATTTTTTTCTTTATCCAACTCTAAACCTAGGAAATCCATATTATCACAAACCATTGCTCTTATAACATCTGAGTTTTCACCAATTCCAGCAGTAAATACAATAGCATCTAACCCATTCATTGCAGAGGCATAAGCACCAATATATTTTTTAATTCGATAAGCGTTCATTTGCAATGCTAATAAACATGTCTTATTACCTTTTTCAGCTTCATCTTCAATTTCTCGCAAATCACTAAATCCGGTTAAACCGAGCATACCACTTTCCTTTTGTAAAATGGTATTTACCTCATCAATTGTATAACCTAATGATTTTACCAAATAAAAAATTACCGATTGATCAATATCTCCACTTCGTGTTCCCATCATCAACCCATTCATTGGCCCAAAACCCAAGGTATGTTCTACACTTTTACCATTTTCAACTGCCGTCATACTACAGCCATTTCCTAAATGTATTGTTATAATTTTTGAGTCATTTTTATTCAAATACGCGTTTGCCTTTTCAGATACATATTTATGGCTGGTACCATGAAAACCATAAACACGGATTTGATTTTCTTCAAAAAATTTATTTGGAATAGCGTATTTATAAGCAACTTCTGGAATAGTTTGGTGAAAAGCAGTATCAAAAACTGCTATTTGTTTGGCTTTAGGAAATATTTTTTCAGAAACTTCAATTCCTGTAAAATTTGGCGGATTGTGCAATGGAGCCAATTCAAAAAGTTCTTTAATTTTATTTTTTACATCCTCATTAATTAAAGTTGTTTTAGCAAAAGTACTTCCACCATGCACTACCCTATGACCTACTGCATCTATTTCTTCGGTATTCTGTAAAACTCCTATTTTTTTATCTAATAATAAGGCAGCAATTTTTTCAATACCAATTTGATGATTCGGCACATCATAAATTTCCTCAAAATTATTTTGATCAGATTTAAAATGGACTTTTGAGTTTTCTAAACCAATTCTTTCAATCATTCCTGAACAAACAACCTTTTTTACAGGCATTTGAATTAATTGAAATTTTATAGATGAACTTCCTGAATTTATAACTAAAATCTTCATAAACTATTTAATATAACATTCCATTAGGTATTTGGTATTTGGTAAAATACTTTTTACTGAACTTCCCTGATTAATGTTGACCGGTTTTTATTAATTTTTCATTATCAAAAATAGTAAAATCATTATTAAAACCTAATTGCTTATCAAACCATTTATTTTCAAAATCTATAGGACTTAATTTACCTATATTATTATGAGGTCTTTTGTTGTTATAATGTGTTACTGCTGTATTTAGTTGTCTTTTTAATTGTTGGAAGTTTTTAGGTTTCCAATAATCTAAATATTCTTCTTTAATGGTTCTGTTAATTCTTTCTGCATAAGCATTGTCTTGTGCTGAAAGCGCCATACTTATTTGACTATCATTATCTTTTAAAAGTTTTATATACTCTTTGTAAATATATTGTCCTCCTCTATCTGAATGATGGATAAGCGGTGCTTTATTATCTTTTAAAGCCATTTTCATTGCCTTTACATTAGCCGTAGCTCTCATATGATCTGAGATACTATATCCAACAATTTTTTTAGTATAAACATCTATTATAAATACAGCATAATAGAATTTACCACCTACATAAATATAGGTTATATCAGATTGCCAAATCATTGATGGAGAAAAAACTCTCATTCCTTTTATTAAATTTGGATAATAAATAGAACCTGCATAAGTGGTTCTTCTATAGTTTCTTTTCTTGTTTAGCTTAAACCCTAAATCCATAAAGAGGTCAACAAATCGATCTCTTCCTATAAAATTAGGCTTTAATGTAGTATACATTTTTTCTACCCCACAACCAGGATGCTCCTTTCTTAATAATTCAGCCTCAATCAATAACAATTGAACCTTTTCATCAAAAAACAACTGCCGTTTAGCATATTGATAAACTGCTTGTTTACTAATCCCTATTGTGTTATAAAGCGCGTTCATTGAAAAATTTATTTTTTCTTTGTTTTCTCTAAACCAGTTGATTGTGGGGTGTTGTGCTTTTTTTTTGATATCGATATCAAATTCATCTTTTGCTATATCAATCATCTTTTCCAAATAATCAATCTTAATTTGCTTTTGACCTACAATTTGCTCTAGATCCTTGACCTTTTTAGATAACTCTTTTAATTTTAAACTGCTGCTTTTTGCCATTTCTACAACCCTTATTCCTTTTTCATTAAAGATAGAAAATTTATAAATCCATTTGTAAATAGTAGGGTTGCCAACTCCGTAAAGTTTTTCAAGCTGAAGAACACTATATTCTCCCCTTTCAAATAAGGAAACCAACATTTTCTTAAAATCTTCTGAATAATGTCGTTGCTTTCTTAATTTTCTTAAATTATTTCTCATATAAATTGACTTAAAGTGGTCAACCTATATCAGGGAAGCACATATGTATGCGTACAACTTCTCACATCTCACTTCTAACTTCTCTTTTCTCTTTTCTATTTTCTATTTTCTATTTTCTATTTGAAGTTTAACCAAACAACTCCTCGCTCTCAAT
>DAOVTF010000019.1 GCA_030633225.1 Flavobacteriaceae bacterium | reverse complement strand
TAACGGGTTCGGTTAATGGCTTTTTTGTTTCCTCCTCGTCCCTTTTTTCTTCTTCACTACTATTTCTTCTTCCAAAACTCATTTCTCTTCTTACAGGCATATTAACAACAGTAGTTGCTTTAAAACTCAGTTGATCACCTATCATCTTAGTTTCCTTTTCCATTTTCCAGTTATAAACAACCAGTTCATCTTTTATTAAAAAATTTTTACCACTAAATTCATTCTCTTTAGTTGACTTCTTGGTCTGAACATTTTTATAATGTTTTCCAGAGGCCCCACCTGTCATCATTAAAAACCTCATACCTCCTCTACTAGAAGTCTGATCTAATTTCTCTTCTTCTCTATAAATTGAAGTTGTTTTATTAAAGGTCAATTCATATGTTTTTTCCAGATTACTTTTCATTCTCTCTTGAAAAATCTTAATTCTGTCAGCAGGAATCCCTGATTTTGAAAAATCAATATTCAAATTTGATTTTGACTCATAAACTGCTTTCCCTTGAAAATCTTGAGCTCTTAATGGAGTTGTAAGTATAAAAACCATCAAGCAAATTGTAATTATTTCTTTCATTGTTTTTGTGTTATTTTAATATCTATACCTATTTAGTTCAAATTAGAACATCAATTAATAAAAAATAGTTTCACTTTATAGATTATTAGACCTTTTAAAAGAGTAAAAGTTTAAAACTTATAAAAAAATATAATTCTCATTTATAGTTTAAAAACTATTACTTTATAGTTAATCTATAAAATACAACTAAACAAATTTCAAAATTACTTGTAATAGATTATTTAAATGTTTAAAATACAGAAGTAAGCTATATTTTTCATAATTTCGCTTATCATTATGATTATTGCTATTGAATAAGTATTACACTACTAAAATTAAAATTTATGCACGTCGCAATTGCAGGAAACATTGGAGCAGGAAAAACTACATTAACCACACTTTTAGCTAAACATTACAAATGGGATCCTCATTTTGAATCTGTAGCAGAAAATCCTTATCTAGATGATTTTTATGGTTCTATGGAGCGTTGGTCGTTTAACTTGCAAATTTATTTTTTAAATAGTAGATTTAGACAAATACTAGAAATTCGTGAAAGCGGTAAAAATATTATTCAGGATAGAACTATTTATGAAGATGCTAATATTTTTGCTCCAAATTTACATGCTATGGGTTTGATGACGAATAGAGATTTTAGCAATTATGAATCTTTGTTTGATTTGATGGAACGACTTGTTGCACCACCTGATCTTTTGATCTATTTAAGAGCTAGTATTCCTACTTTAGTTGGTCAAATTCATAAACGAGGCAGAGAATTTGAAAACACAATTAGTATTGATTATTTGAGTAGATTAAATGAACGATATGAAGCCTGGATATCTAAATATACTAAAGGTAAATTACTAATTATTGATATTGACAATTTAGATATAGTGGACACTCCTGAAGATTTAGGTTCTATCATAGATAGAATCGATGCTCAAATAAATGGTTTGTTTTAGTTTAGATAAAATAGATTTTTAACCACAAAAAAACTCCCAAAATTGGGAGTTTTTAGTTTATAGATTTTATAAGATATTTATTTCTTTTTTACATTATCCATTACATCACCTTTTAAGGTTGAATAATTTATCTTTAGAGCATTAATGTTTCTAAGCTCTTCTTTAATATCAGTAATAGTACCTACACTTGATTCAACATAAGCTTTAATAAAAGTAGTTCTAAAAGATATCTCATCCCCAGATATATTTACTCTTTCCGCAAAAATAAAATGTTTTACATCTTTTACATCAGCAATTCTATCATTCAATTGAATTTTATCACCACCTTGTCCTTTAACTTTACCAACATAAATATAACTTACCAGGCTCTTTCGTTCTAACTTTTTAACTTCAGTTGCCTTAGGTAATTGAGGTTTTTTTATCTTTAATTCGGTTTCACGCATAACGGTGGTAACCATAAAAAAGAATAAAAGCATAAATACAATATCTGGTAAAGACGCTGTAGATATAGCTGGCATTCCTTTTTTCTTCTTTCTAAACTTTGACATAAAAAATTATTTTGTTGGTTCAGCTTCAGAAATAATCTGAGGATATTTAGATTTAATATTTTTTATCTTTTCTTTTAAACTTTCGTTAGATGCACTATTTTTTGCATCTTTTAAAAGCTGTGTATATGTAACACCGTATAATTTCTTAGATAAACGATTTCTTAAATCTGTATATGCACCTACCAATTCGTTTTGCACTGCAATATAAGTACCATACGAGGTACCTCTATCACTTTCTAATGATATAATAGCTTTATTAGGGTGATCAGATGATGCAGGATCTTTTGCCCCTTCACACCAATCACATTCGGCAGGATCTAAACTATTTCCTTGAGCATCTTTCATTGGATTACCCATACCTCCACCATTATCAATAAACTTCATTGCTTCTTCACGTATTTGATCAACAGTCATAAAATATTCACCTTCAACCAAAATCTGATTATTACGATTTACAGTAACAATAAATACATTTTTTTCTTTTAATTTAGGTCTTTCTAAATCCTCAGGTTGCTTCTCAGGTAACTTACGAGATATCCCTGTATCCACATCCATTGTAGTTGTAACTAAAAAGAATATGAGTAGCAAGAATGCAATATCTGCCATTGACCCTGCGTTAATTTCTGGTAAACCTCTTCTTGCCATAATTATTATTTAGATACTAATGATTTAACAAAATCCCATAAAACACCTAATAATGCAACAGTCCCTAAAATCATAGAATATGTAATTCCGGTACTAACCCATTTAGATGTACTTCCTGCTTCTCCGTCTTTTAATACATTTCCTGAAGAACTAAGTGTTGCTGCGTCATCGGCCATAGCATATGCTATTGCTAACAATACAGCTAAAACTCCTACTGAAATTAATGCCTTTTTAAGTGCCTTTGGATGTTTAATTAAGTTCCATAAAGAAAAGCCTACTGCAAAAATCGTAGTTACTATTAGTATTGATTTTGCAAAATAAATATATGGAGAAACTATGCTGTTCTGTACTTCCAGACTTTCTTTAACAACATCATCTCCCACCATGATAATCCTTACTAGAAAAAATATAGCAACAAGACTTATAATTCCAGTTATAATAGATAATATTTTAGATAGTTGAGTATTCATAATTTTTATTATTTATTTCTGATCATAAGATCAACTAATTTAATTGAAGCATCTTCCATACTATTAACAATACCATCTATTTTTGAGATAATATAATTATAAAAAATTTGAAGAATAATTGCTACAACCAAACCAAATACTGTTGTTAATAATGCTACTTTAATACCCCCTGCAACTACTGCTGGAGAAATATCACCGGCTGCTTCAATTGAATCAAATGCACCAATCATACCGATTACAGTTCCCATGAAACCAAGCATTGGCGCTAATGATATAAATAATGATAACCAAGAAACATTTTTCTCAAGTAATCCCATTTGTACACCACCATAAGAAACAACAGCTTTTTCAGCCGCATCAACACCTTCATCCATTCTATCTAAACCTTGATAAAAAATAGATGCTACAGGTCCTTTTGTATTTCTACATACTTCTTTTGCTGCTTCAACATCACCATTTTTCCATGCTTCTTCAACGTTATTTACTAATTTATCAGTGTTAGTTGTTGCCATGTTTAAATAAATAATTCTTTCAATGGCAATTGCTAATCCCAATATTAGGGTTACCAATACAATCCCCATAAAGAAAGGACCACCTTCAATAAATCTTAATTTTAATTCTTGGTGAAAAGTTTTATCAACTTCTTCTGTTTGTGCGTAAATGCTTTGAGCTGAGCTTAAAAGCATTAATCCTGTCATAGATAGGGTAGGAAATAGTTTTTTCATTTTTGTAAATCTTTGTTATTAAATTTAGTTAACGGGTTAAAGATATAAAATTTTTACAATATAAAACGTTTACGCGGAGAGAAAGGGATTCGAACCCCTGTTACGATTTCTCATAAACACGCTTTCCAAGCGTGCGCCTTAAGCCACTCGGCCACCTCTCCTAAATGTCTTACATTTTTATATGAGCGGCAAGTAACAAAAAAATATTTAAAAGTAAAAATATTTTAAAATAAAACTAATTCATTTCTCCACGCAAAGAAGTTTCAAATAGTACTTTAAATTCCTTTTGAGGGATATTTTCTCCTATTAAGTAAATCAATTTTGCAACTGCTGATTCCGTAGTAATATCCTTTCCATCTACTATTCCCATTTGTTTCAATTTACTACTTGTTTCATAATGGCCTAAAAGAACACTGCCGCTAATACACTGACTTACATTGACTATGAATATATTTTTGTCTATTGCTTTTTGAATTAAATTTAGAAACCAATTTAATGTAGGAGCATTTCCTCCCCCATAAGTTTCTAAAACTACACCTTGCAAGTTCTCTATTTCTAAAATGCTTTTAACCACTTGTTCAGAAATTCCTGGAAATAATTTCAAAATAACAATACTAGCTTCAAAATTTTTTCTAACTACTAATTTTTTATTTTTATTTACTTTTTTCAACACTCTATTATTAAAATTTAAGTGTACCCCACTTTCACCAAGCTCAGGGAAATTTGGTGAATTAAATGCTTCAAATTGCTCGGCACTAATCTTTGTTGTTCTATTTGCTCGATACAACTTGTATTCAAAATACAAACACACTTCTCCAATTTTTGGTAAATCACCATCTCTTGTTGCTGCAATTTGAATTGCAGTAATTAGATTCTCTTTGGCATCAGTTCTTAAATCTCCAATTGGTAATTGTGATCCTGTAAAAATTACAGGCTTATTTAAATTCTCAAACATAAAACTTAATGCTGATGCTGTATATGACATAGTGTCGGTTCCGCTTAAAATAACAAAACCATCAATTTCATCGTAGTGATTTTCAATAATTTCAGCAATTTTTACCCAATACTTTGGGCTCATATTAGAAGAGTCTATAGGCTCTTTAAAAGATACAGTTTGAATGATACAGTCTAGTAAATTTAATTCTGGTATCTTCTCTTTTATATTATTAAAATTAAATGCTTTCAAAACATTTGTTTTATGTTCTTTGACCATTCCTATAGTACCACCTGTGTAAATCAATAAAATATTTGGTATTTTTGTCATGATTATCTATTTGGAATAATTTATGTTGTAAATTTATCAATATAAATTGAATATAATTTATTAACCTTATAATTATAATATATGTCTGGAGCTTATTTATTAATCTTATTAATAGGAGGAATTGGAATGTTTGTCCAATACAAATTAAAAAGTAAATTTAAACATTATTCCAAAACACATCTACAAAATGGATTAAGCGGAAAAGAAATTGCAGAAAAAATGTTAGCAGATAATGGAATTAATGATGTAAAAG
Source organism: Flavobacteriaceae bacterium (assembly GCA_030633225.1). Lineage (GTDB taxonomy): Bacteria > Bacteroidota > Bacteroidia > Flavobacteriales > Flavobacteriaceae > Lutimonas. The sequence continues at coordinate 7,330 of DAOVTF010000019.1, read as the reverse complement.
TTGTTTCAACAAAAGGTATGTTAACCGATCATTATAATCCTCAAACTAAAACAGTAAATTTAAGTGAAGGAGTTTACAATCAAAGAAATACTTCAGCAGCAGCTGTTGCAGCACATGAATGTGGTCATGCAGTACAGCATGCAACTTCATATCGCTGGTTAGAATTACGATCAAAATTAGTACCAACCGTAGGTATTTCATCAAAATTAGCTTCCTTTTTATTGATCGCTGGAATTTTTACTGTTAATTCATTTCCACAACTTTTACTAATCGGAATTATATTTTTTGCTGCTACAGTAGTTTTTAGTATTGTTACTTTACCCGTTGAATATGATGCAAGTAATAGAGCATTAGCTTGGCTGGAGAATAAAAATATGTTAACTACTGAAGAACAAAGTGGAGCAAAAGATGCTTTAAAATGGGCTGCTAGAACTTATTTAGTTGCAGCTTTAGGTTCGATTGCAACCTTATTATATTACTTAAATATTTATAGCAGTAGAAGTTAATTTACAGATTTGTATTTGTTGTTTCAAGTTTAATAAAAAATTTGAAGCAACAAATACATGCCTGTTTAAATTTTCATTTGTCTATCTATTTGTTGATCTAAAGAAATAAATGTTTCTGTTCTAGCAACACCTTTAATGTTTTGAATTTGATGATTCAAAACTTGCATTAAATGCTCATTATCTTTACATAATATTTTTACAAAAATTGCATAATTTCCTGTAGTATAATGACTTTCAGTCACCTCATCAATTTCTTTTAGGCGTTTAACTGCCTCTTTATATTTACTTGAACTGTCTAAAAATATACCTACAAATGCTAGTGTTTTAAAACCTAAAGTTTTTGGATTAATTACAAACTTTGACCCTGCAATCAATCCTGATGCTTCTAACTTCCGCAATCGTTGATGTATTGCTGCTCCAGAAATTCCAATTTCACGGGCAATACTTAATATTGGGGTTCTTGCATCTTTCATTAATTGGTTTAAAATTATTTTATCAATACCATCTATTTTAATAATTGAATCTTTCACTTGCTTAAATTTATTCATAATCTGTACTAAATTAATAATTGTAAGTAAAATTAAAAAATAAAAGGATATGAAAAATCATATCCTTTTATTGTATTACAATTATAAACTATTATTACCTATTCTGGTTGTAAAACAAAATCCTCCATAAATTTTGTAGTATAATTTCCCTCAATATAATCTTGGTTATCCATTAATTGACGATGAAACGGAATTGTTGTTTTAACTCCTTCAATTACAAATTCATCAAGAGCTCTTCGCATTTTACTAATTGCTTCTTCTCGGGTTTGAGCGGTTACAATTAATTTAGCAATCATTGAATCATAATTGGGTGGAATTGTATATCCTGCATAAACATGAGTGTCTAATCTAACCCCGTGCCCTCCTGGCGCATGGAAAATAGTTATTGTACCTGGGGAAGGTCTAAAATTGTTAAATGGATCTTCCGCATTTATTCTACATTCAATAGCATGTTGATTGGGGAAGTAATTTATTCCAATAATTGGAATACCATCAGCAGCCTTAATTTGTTCACGAATCAAATCAAAATTAGCAATAACTTGCTCCGTAATTGGATGTTCAACTTGAATACGAGTATTCATTTCCATAAAGTAGAATTTTCTATGTTTATCAACTAAAAATTCTACTGTACCAGCTCCTTCATATTTTATACTTTCAGATGCTTTAACAGCTGCTTTCCCCATTTTTTCCCTTAAAGATTTGGTCATAAATGGCGAAGGAGTTTCTTCAGTTAATTTTTGATGTCGACGCTGTATAGAACAATCTCTTTCAGATAAATGGCAAGCCCTTCCTTTTGAATCTCCAATTATTTGAATCTCAATATGGCGAGGTTCTTCAATAAGTTTCTCCATATACATGTCATCATTAGCAAAAGCTGCTTTTGCTTCTTGACGAGCTGACTCCCATGCATTTTGAATATCTTCTGGTTTCCATACCGCTCTCATTCCTTTACCACCACCTCCAGCAGTAGCCTTAAGCATTACTGGATATCCAATTTTTTTCGCGAATTTTTCTGCAACTTCTAAAGAGGATAAAATACCATTTGAACCAGGAATTGTTGGAACTCCAGCCTTTTTCATTGTTGCAATTGCTGAGGCTTTATCTCCCATCAAATTTATCATCTCAGCGGTAGCTCCTATAAATTTAATCCCGTGTTCTTCACATATTTTTGAAAACCTGGCATTTTCTGCTAAAAAACCATAACCGGGATGAATAGCATCAGCATTTGTAATTTCTGCTGCCGCAATTATATTTGAAATTTTAAGATAGGATTCATTACTTGGTGGCGGACCAATGCAAACTGCTTCGTCAGCAAATCTAACATGAAGACTTTCAGCATCAGCAGTTGAGTAAACAGCAACCGTTTTAATTCCCATTTCTCTACAGGTTCTAATTATTCGAAGTGCAATTTCTCCTCTGTTGGCAATTAATATTTTTTTAAACATAATTTGAATAAATTATATGAAAATTAATTATGAAGGGTCAACTAAAAACAAAGGTTGATCAAATTCGACAGGTGAAGAATCATCAACCAATACTTTGACAATTTTTCCCGACACCTCAGATTCAACTTCATTAAATAATTTCATTGCCTCAATAATACAAACCGTATCACCTGCATCAATAGTATCACCTACTTTTGCAAAAACCGGTTTATCAGGAGAAGGTTTTCTATAAAAAGTTCCAATTATTGGAGATTTAATTTCAATATAATTTGAATTTTCTTCTTTATTCTCTTCTGTTGAAGCATCACCACCTGAATTGATAATCGTTTCTGAAACTGGTTGCGCTAAAATGGGAATTTGAGAAACAGTTGGCTGTTGAATAATTGTAGTTTCCGTTTTTCCTTTTCCAGTTTTAATGGTTATTTTAACATCTTTCATTTCTAATTTTACTTCACTAGCACCTGATTTTGCAACGAATTTAATTAGATTTTGAATTTCTTTTAATTCCATAATATATATATTTTGAATGTTCTTTTATGAATTATATGCCCATTTAAAGTAAATAGCCCCCCATGAAAAACCTCCACCAAAAGCAGCAATAATAATTTTATCTCCTTTATTTAATTGTTCTTCATAATCAGCAAATAATAATGGTATTGTTGCTGAGGTTGTGTTCCCGTAATTTTGAATATTTAACATAACTTTTGAAGCATCCAGATTCATTCGTCTTCCTGTTGCTTCAATAATACGTTTATTGGCTTGGTGGGCAGTTAACCAAGAAATATCATCATTATTCAACTTATTTCTATCTAATATTTTCTCACATACATCAGCCATATTAAAAACAGCATTTTTAAAAACTGTTTGTCCGTCTTGTCTTGCATAATGCAATTTATTTTTAACAGTTTCTATCGTAGATGGTTGTAGCGAACCCCCTGCAGGCACTTGTAAAAACTCCCTTCCAGAACCATCAGTTCTCAAATATTCATCCTGAAAACCATTTCCCTCATCATTTGGCTCAAACATAACTGCTCCAGCACCATCACCGAATATAATACAAGTTGTTCTATCAGTATAATCAATCATTGATGAATTTTTATCAGCACCAATTAATAATACTTTTTTATATCTCCCAGATTCAATATACTGAGATGCAACTGAAATTCCGTATAAAAAACTTGAGCAAGCTGATTCTAAGTCAAAAGAAAAAGCATTGGTTGCTCCAATTTTAGTAGCTACAAATGCAGCCGTTGAAGCTGCCTGCATGTCTGGTGTTGCAGTTGCAACAATAACTAGATCAATTTCTTTTGGATCAAAACTCTTTTTTGAAAATAAATTTTCAGCTGCTTTTATAGCTAAATAAGAAGAACCTTTATTCTTATCCTTTAAAATTCTTCTCTCTTTTATACCCGTTCTAGTGGTGATCCATTCATCGTTGGTATCAACCATTGTTTCCAATTCTTTATTAGTAAGAATATATTCTGGAACATATTTTCCAACAGCAGTAATAGCAGCAGTAACTTTATTCATTTTTGTTTTTTTGCATATTAAAAAACTCTAATATTTTTATCAAAACAGAGTTCAAAAGTAGTGAAATAGATTTTATCAATTGATCAAAAAACTACCTTTTTTGACAATTTTTAGTATAAATCAATAAAAAAACCCTCAAAATTGAGGGTTTTAGGTCTTTTTTGAAGAAAATCTTGATTATGCTTGATTATCTGCAGAATCAATTAAAATTTGACCTCTATAATATAATTTTCCTTCATGCCAATGCGCTCTGTGATACAAATGAGCTTCACCAGTTGTTGGGTCTTTAGCAATTTGCGGAGAAACTGCTTTGTAATGAGTTCTTCTTTTATCTCTTCTTTGTTTCGATATTTTTCTTTTAGGATGTGCCATCTCTATGTGTTTTTATCTGTTAGTAATTTTTTTAAATCATCCCATCTAGGATCAATTTGATTTAAATTATTATTTTCTTTTGGTTCTAATTCTTTAAGCTTTATTAGAATATCTGATTGTAATGTACCATCTTCAATCCCTGGATGAACTTTTTTATTTGGTATTGACAAAATAATCATTTCATAAACATATTGCGCTATATTTATTTGATGATCACCATGAGGAATTATCAAAATTTCATCATTATCATTATTATACTCATTTCCAAATTTTACAACCAATTCTAAATCTCCATCAATTGGAAGATCAAAAGGTTCGTTTGTCACATCACACGCAACCTTAACCGATCCTTTAGAAGAAAAATATAATTCTAATAATGTATTTTTTTTTACCAAATTTAAATCTACCGTTATATTAGTGTCAATAAATTCATCATATTTAAAAGCTTCAAAGAACTGTTTTTCAATTTTATATTCAAAATTATGAGTTCCTTCTTTTAAACCTATAAAAGAAACTTCATAATCATTTAACATCTTCATCTGAACATAAATTTGAGCGCGCAAAGATATTAAATTTAATGTACTAAAAAAATATTTTATCCTACTTTGTCAATTTATTCTCATTTAACAAAATGTATTCATTTCTTGTGTTAAATATCGAAATTGCAGTAAATAGTGCCTCCTTAAATGAATTAAAATTTGCTTCACCTTTACCTGCTATTTCATATGCGGTTCCATGATCTGGTGAGGTTCTAATTTTATTCAACCCTGCTGTAAAATTTACACCATTCCCAAAGGCTAGTGTTTTGAAAGGTGCAAGCCCTTGATCATGATACATTGCCAAAATACCATCAAATTTTTTATAATTTTCACTACCAAAAAAGCTATCAGCAGCATAAGGTCCGTAAACTAATTTTCCTGACTTTTGAATTTTTTCAATTGTTGGTGATACAACTTCGTCATCTTCAGTTCCAATTACACCATGATCTCCACAATGTGGATTTAAACCTAATACTGCAATTTTTGGTTTAAAAATATTAAAATCTTGCACAAGAGTATTATACATGATTTCAACTTTTTTTGTGATTAAATTTGATGTAATAGTTTCTGCAACTTTATTTATAGGAATATGGCCTGTAATCAAACCTATTTTTAATTCATCTGTCATTAGAATCATTAAGCTTTCTCCTTCAAGGATATTTTCTAAATATTCAGTATGACCTTGAAATTTAAACTCTTCAGATTGAATATTGTTTTTATTAATAGGAGCTGTAACCAAAACATCAATTTCATCATTTTTTAATGCATTCGTGGCACTTTTTAAAGAATCATATGCATACTTACCCGAAATTTCAGTAGCCTTACCTAATTCAATATCAATTAAATCCTTCCAAATATTTAATAAATTTACTTTATTATGAACTACTTTTTTTAAATTATCTATTCCGTGAATATTAATAGCACTTTGTAATGCTTTTTTATGATAGCTTACAACTTTAGTTGATGCAAAAATAATTGGTGTACAAAAATCGAGCATTCTACTATCTTCAAATGTTTTTAATATTATTTCAATTCCAATTCCGTTAAGGTCTCCAACAGAAATTCCAACTTTTATTTTATCCGATTTTTTCACTCTATCGATTTTTTTTAGTATTTATTAAAATTTCTTTAAATTCATATTATGCAACTTCTCAAAATTGTTAATTTTGTAGAAAAATAACATGAATTTTGAATTTAATTATTTAACAAATTTAATCATTATTAATTAGAATATGTTTACAGGAATTATTGAAGAATTAGGAGAGATAGTAAGTTTAAAAACTGATAAGGAAAATATTCATTTAACAGTAAAAAGTAAAATTTCAGCCGATTTAAAAATTGATCAAAGCTTAGCTCACAATGGTATTTGCTTAACTGTTATTGATTTAAATAACGATACACATACCGTTACAGCTATTAAAGAAACAATTGATAAATCGAATATTGGGCATTTAAAAATTGGTGACAAGGTTAATCTTGAAAGAGCAATGAAACTTGGAGCGAGATTAGATGGCCATATAGTTCAAGGTCATGTTGATCAAATTGGAAAATGCACTGCAATTGATGAAGCTGATGGTAGTTGGGTGTTTACATTTAATTATGAAGATAAATATGATAATCTTACAATTGAAAAAGGATCGGTTACTGTAAACGGAGTGAGTTTAACAGTAGTTAATTCAAAAAATAATAGTTTTAGTGTTGCTATAATTCCATTTACATTTGAACACACCAACTTTGGTAATATAAAAGTAGATGATTATGTAAATTTAGAGTTTGATGTAATTGGTAAATATGTAGCTAAATTACTTGTTCGGTAATTTCGTGTTTATTTTTTTGAAATGTCATTTATCTTTTTAACTGCATAACCTATTGCTAAGGCAAATAAACCTAGAAACCCACCATCAATTGGAAGTGGAGGCGGAGGCGGAGGTGGTCCTCCCGCAAAAGTAGTATTTATACTAAAAACAAATATTATTAATATAATTACTCTAGAGTATTTATTTATCATACAATTTTATTAAGACTTTATAACGATGTAAAATCAATTATGTTGCAAATATATAAAAACCATTAAAAATACCAACAACTATCAATTATTTTTTATGTTTAATGTGAAAATCTTTGAGAAGTTAACTCTTTTAGTATAAAATAATCAATAAAAATACCATTTAAATGATCTATTGCATCTAACATCTATCAAATTAAATAGTAATGTAAAATATTGATATTTAATAATTTATATGACAAGATCATAGTAATAAATAACATCAACTATTATTTAAATAAATCATTCCACCGTAACCGATTTAGCTAAGTTCCTCGGTTGATCAACATTACAATTTCTCATTACTGCAATATGATATGACAATAATTGAAGAGGAATGGTAGTT
>DAOVTF010000042.1 GCA_030633225.1 Flavobacteriaceae bacterium | reverse complement strand
TATGGCTTTAAAACATAAAATGATTCCGCATTATTTATTAAATGTTATGGTTTTAACTCTGGTATTAGGAGTATTTGTACTTTCTGATTTATTTGCTCATGAAAGTGGTTTATTAGCTGTTGTAATTATGGGAATGGTTCTAGGAAATATGAAATTAGATGCCTTAAAAGAAGTGATTTATTTTAAAGAAACTATAAGTATTTTATTAATTTCAATTCTATTTATTTTACTATCTGCCAATATGGATATATCAGATCTTGAATTAATCCTCAATTGGAATTCATTGATCTTATTTGCTATAGTTGTATTAATTGTTAGACCTTTAGGTGTTTTCTTAAGTTCCGCAAATAGCGATTTAAAGCTTAATGAAAAATTATTTATCAGTTGGGTTGGCCCTCGTGGGATTGTAGCTGCCGGAATTGCATCATTATTTGGATTAAAATTAACTATGCAAGGAGTTGAAAATGCCAATTATATAACTCCGTTGGTATTTATGATTGTATTAGGAACGGTTCTATTAAATGCAACTACAGCTCGTTTATTTGCGCGAATCACAAATGTATTATTAAAAAAATCAGAAGGTATTCTAATTATTGGTGCTTCAAAATTTGCAAGGCTAATAGCAACTTATCTAACAGACAACAATCGGCGTGTGGTGTTACTTGACAGCAATCCAAAACATATTGAATATGCTAAACAAGACAATATAGAAGCTCTAGAATATAATATCTATTCAGATAATTTAATGGAAAACATAGAGTTAAATGATATTGGATTTTTAATGGCATTAACTGGGAGTAATTCTATTAATGAATATGCCATTTCTAAATTAGGTAAAACTTTTGGAGAAGAAGGTGCTTTTAGGCTGATAAGTACTAAAGAAATGCAAGACCCTTTAAACAACCCTGATAATGGTTTGTTTTCAAATACTGATGATTATATTAATATTAGTGAAGTGGTTAGAGATTATCCTATTATAAATGAAATAGATATAAGTTCAAAAGAGCAGTATATAAAGATTATAGAAGAAACTAAAAAAGAATTAAAATCTATCCCTATTTTTATCAAAGATAATAAAGGTGAAGTATTAATTATCCCTTCAAATAGTGAAGATATGCCTATTGAAGAAGGTAATAAATTGATGTATTTAGGTAAAAAATTAGAAAATACGATAGAAATAAATTCTAATTCAAGTGAATAGATTAGATTTTTTTCATTTGTTGCTTAATCATTTTTATCTGATCATTTAACATTCCGTGCTTATCCAATTTTTTTGCTTCAGCTATTAAATTAATAGCTTCTCGCTTTCGTCTTTTTGTCAAAGCTATACCCGCTAGTTGTAGTTTAGCCATAGCTTTATCATGATCCATTGACAGACCAAGATCTAATGCTTTTTTAAAGAATCTACCGGCTTGTGTCAAGTTAGTTTGTGATACTGTTATCCCTCTTAAAAAATTATAATAACCCTCTTGTTTTTTAATTAAGGCTGATGATGGATTTTTAATTCTATCAAGTAATTTACCTGTTCCCTCCATATCTTGTTTACGTAATTTTAAAAATGACAATAACAAAATTTCATTTTTAAAATAGAAAAAAACAAAAATACCGGCTAATAATAAAATAGATATTCCATTCATTATATGTCCTTTTGAAAATTCAAAGACTGCCCATATTGTGACTAACCCGGCAATTACAAGTTTTATATTTTTATTAAACATAATATTCTTTTTTAATTGGATTGCAAATTTACATTTTTTATCCTTTTTATCTTATCATTTTAGTTTTCTTTCTAGAATTGATTTAACTTTGACAAATCTTATACCGTACAAATAATATTTGTAAAATGATATATCTAAATATCTTTCTCAACATTAAAAGTCCGATGCAATAAGCCTTCTTATTGAATATATTTATTTTTACTTTAAACTTTCTACTTTTCACATTAAACTTATCTTCATGAAATTACCATACGCAGAACCTTATAAAATTAAAATGGTTGAAACTATTAAACGATCAACCTTAGTGCAAAGAAAAAAATGGATTAAAGAAGCACATTTTAATTTATTCAATTTATCATCTGATAAAGTGTTTATTGATGTATTAACAGATTCAGGCACAGGAGCAATGAGTGATAAACAATGGGGTGCTATGATGGAAGGCGATGAAAGTTACGCTGGTTCCAGATCTTTTTTAAAACTAAAAGAAACGATTCAAAAAATTACCGGATTTGAATATATTTTACCAACACATCAAGGTAGAGCAGCCGAAAATGTGTTATTTTCAGCATTAGTAAAAGAAGGAAATCTGGTTCCTGGAAATTCACATTTTGACACAACAAAAGGTCATATTGAATTTAGAAAAGCTACTGCAGTTGATTGTACTATTGATGAAGCATTTGAAACAACAAATCTTCATCCCTTCAAAGGAAATGTAAACTTAGAAAAACTCGAAAAAGTATTAAAAGATAATCCAAAAGAAAATATTCCACTTGTTATTCTTACCATAACCTGCAATAGTTCAGGTGGCCAACCAGTTTCAATGCAAAATATTAAAGATGTTTCCCAAATTTGTAAAAAATATGAGATTCCTCTGTTTTTCGATGCTGCAAGATTTGCAGAAAATGCATATTTCATCAAATTAAGAGAAGCTGGATATCAAGATAAAACCATCAAAGAAATTGCGAAAGAGGCTTTTTCTTATGGTGATGGTATGACCATGAGTTCAAAAAAAGATGGTTTGGTAAATATGGGTGGTTTTATTGCCTTAAATAATGAAGAGACCTTTAAACAATGTACAGTTTTTAATATTATGTATGAAGGTTTTATTACTTATGGCGGAATGAATGGTAGAGATATGGCAGCTTTATCTGTTGGATTAGATGAAGCAACCGAGTTCAATTTTTTAGAAAGTCGTATTGAACAAGTTGCTTATTTAGGTAAAAAATTAGTTGAATTCGGAGTACCTGTTCAGCAACCTTTTGGAGGGCATGCAATTTTTATTGATGCAAATAAATTTGTTCCAACCATACCAAGGGAAGAATACCGAGCTCAAGCTTTGGCAATTGAACTTTATATCATTGGTGGAATTCGTGGTGTTGAAATTGGAACCGTTTTGGCTGATAGAGATCCATTTACTAGAAAAAACAGATATCCTGATTTAGAATTGGTGAGATTAGCAATACCTCGTAGAACTTATTCTCAAAATCATATGGATTATATAGCTGTAGTTTTAAAAAATATTTATGATTCACGTGCGGAAGCGAAATCTGGATATATTATAGTTGATGAAGCTCCTATTATGAGGCATTTTACAGCTAAATTTGAGAAGATTTAAACGGGAATTATTCTCCACAAATCAACCAATAATATATTCCTTTTAGATATTTGATTGAAATTATTATTTATATGAATAATGTTGTTTTCAACATTATTACAAAACGTAGAAATAATATATTCCTCTTTATTTGTTGTTGATTTACTAATTTCTTTTCCAGGAATTGCTGTAGAATGATTTATTTCAGCTTTCTTAAAATCCTCAATCTCATCTTTACTAACTTTTAAAGTTTCAATTCTTAAATATTTTGAATCTTTTATCTCTTCTTTTAATAATTCATAATTATTACTTATAGAGTTCGCACTATCAAAATATTTAACTTCAATAGTGGTGTAAGTTTTATCTTATTTAATTCTATTAAAAATGGTGTCGTGCGTATTTGTCATAAAATTATTTAAACTCTTTCTACTTTCCCATAATGAAATAATACATGCTTCATTTTTATTTTTCAAATCCCAACCTCCTACTTGTGCAATAAAACCATTTGATTTTTCGGTTTCGCTCCATTTTTCTTGTGCATAAGAAAACGCTTGTTTTTTATGGTCTTCGACAATACAAATAATCCATTTTATTAACATCTATTAAATTTTAAATCAGCTCAATAACAACCAATATTCCTAAATTCACATACATAAAAATCCTATTTGTTAAATAAAGTATTGAACTTTGATTTATTCATTTTATAGTAAACCGAATTTTCAATTCCTTTACAATCATCATTTTTCCAAAAATCCATGCTCAGTTTTTTCAATACTCGAATAGAAGCAGAATTTTCAGAAGAAGCTCTACCAATTATTTCATTTAAATTTAAATCGGAAAAACCATAATCCAAACATGCTTTAGCCGATTCTGTAGCATACCCTTTATTCCAATCTTTTTTAAAAAATCTAAAACCAATATCTACAAAATTATCTTCATTCAATTTCAAGCCACACCAACCAACAAAATCATTTTTATCTTTTGCAATAACAGCCCATCTACCATAACCGTTTTCACTATAATCTTTATAATTTTTAATAAACTCTCCAGCCTTTTCTATGGAATCAAAAGGTGGATCACCGGTAAATTTAATTACATCAGGGTCAGAATTAAGCTCCCACATTTTTTCGGCATCACTTAACTCGAATTCTCTAAGAGTTAATCTGGATGTCTCTGTTATTTGCTTCATACTATTGATTTACAATTAATTAAATATTTAAAATAATTTATAAAATACATATTAATTTTTATCTAATTATAGATGTTTTCAAAGTAAAGCTATAAAAATAATATTTATTGACTTTATACGAATTTCAATTTTTATTGATTATAGCTTATTCACATTTAAATGTAACCTATATGACATTTGTCATAAATTAGTAAATATTTAACATTTACTTTTGTTTTTGTAAAAGACAAAAAAGTCTTTTTATATTCTGTCATATTAACTTAAAATAATAACATATGTTATCAAAAAAACAAGCAAGAGCATTTTTTTTAGGTGGTACAGTGGTCACATTTTTAATTTTTATTGGATTAACTGTGTATTCTTTATCAGCGGCTCAAGATCAATCTAACATAGAAAACCTTAGCGAATCCGCAATTAGGGGTAAATATCTATGGGAAACAAATAACTGCATGGGATGCCATACGATTATGGGAGAAGGAGGTTATTATGCACCTGAACTTACCAAAGTAGTTGAACGAAGAGGAGAAGGATATATTAAAGCGATATTAATGTCACCAGTTCCATGGCAGCCAAATAAACGTAAAATGGTTGCTTATAAAATGAGTAAAGAAGAAGCCGAAGATATGGTTGAGTTTTTTAAATGGATTGGTAATATTGACTTAAACGGTTTTGAAACAGTAGTATCACCTTTAGCAAAAGATAAAAAATAATAAATAAACTAAAATATTATGAAATATAAATCACAAAAAGTAGCTTATTGGTTTTTTGCTTTATCAATGCTATTGTTAACCTTACAATTGGTCTATGGTTTTATTATGGGCTTTGCCCATGCAGGAATGGATGGTCTACACGATTGGATTCCTTTTAATACCGCCAAAGCAGTTCATACTAACTTATTAGTTGTGTGGCTATTATCCGGATTTATGGGAGCCGCATATTATATTATCCCCGAAGAAGCTCAAATTGAATTGGTAAGTGTAAAATTGGCTTATGTTCAATTAATTTCTCTAGCTTTAGTAGGAGTAGCTGCCATAGTTGGATATCATTTTAATTATTGGGAAGGAAGAAAATTTTTAGAAATTCCAAGACCTTTAGATTATTTAGTTGTTGTAAATGTTCTATTATTTATGGGAATAATTTTGGTAACACTCTTTAAAGGGAAAAGAAGAACAACAACTGCCCTTGTACTCACTATGGGTTTACTTTTTGCAGCACTACTCTACTTGCCTGGAATGCTTGATTTTAACAGTCAGGTATTGGATTCATTCTTCCGTTGGTGGGTTGTTCACCTTTGGGTTGAAGGTGTATGGGAATTAATTATGGGTGGTATTTTATCATTCTTATTAATCAAACTTACAGGAGTTGATAGAGAGGTTATTGAAAAATGGTTATATGTAATTGTAGGTTTAACTTTCTTATCAGGAATTTTAGGAACAGGACATCATTACTATTATATAGGTGTAAATAAAATTTGGCTAATTGTTGGTGGAATTTTCTCTGCTCTTGAACCATTAGCATTCTTGGCTATGGCTTTATTCGCTGTAAACATGTACAGAAAAGGTGAGAAAAAACATCCTAATAAAATTGCATTATACTGGACAATTGGTTCCGCAATAGTATCATTCATTGGTGCAGGCCTACTTGGTTTTGCTCATACTTTACCACAAACAAATATATTTACTCATGGTACTATTGTAACCGCTATGCATGGTCACTTAGCATTTTGGGGAGCATACGCAATGATCGTATTTGCAATTATTAGTTATTCACTACCAAATATGACTGGTAGAAAATTTTATGATAGCTCTCGGGGTAGAATGGCATTCTGGTTAGCAAATATTGGTATGATTGGTATGACAGTTGCATTTGGTGTTGCTGGTGTTGCTCAAGTATATTTGGAGCGTATAACCAAGTCAATGAGTTTTATGGAAGTACAATTAGAAATTGAAGTTCATTTTATAGTATTAATCATTATGGCTACCTTATTTTCTACAGGTATTACATTATATATTATAGAATTTATAAAACATGGTCAACCAACTGATGAAGCTTTAGAAGTAGATAATCAGTAAAATATTTTTTAGTTAGTAGTCAGCCAGAATTAATAAAGTTCTTTACTTATTAATTCTGGCTTTTTTATGCCCACTTGTAAAATTTTTAAACCCAAATTATGCATTTGGGTTTCGTGATGAGAGTACAAAGTGCAATAAAATATGAAGTTTTACTGATTTCAGCATAGCACCGTTACGGTGAAAGCAGAAAACTTAGCAAAGCAGTATATTTTGCAGTAGTTTGGACTCGGAATAGAAAATCTAATACATGATTCGGGTTAAAGCTAATAATCATATTAAAATACAAATTTGTCTTTTTTTTGATAAACTGATATAAGTCATACTTGGTCAATATTCCTTATGTTAATTTTGTCACATATAGGAGTTACTTAAGTTACATTATTAATATTCCTGTTATTTAAATAAATATTGACAAATTTACTAATGAACATCATCCATTAAAATTAAATCAAATGAAAAAATTAAAATTATTAATTGTACTAATTGTAGTAGCAACTATATCTTTTAGTTGTAAATCTGATAAAAAATCAGAAGTAGAAAAAGATAAAGAACCTGTAATGGCTGCTAATGACATTTCTTTAACTGATGTAGAAATGAAAAATGGTAGTGAAATCTATTTCGACAAATGTGCAGGCTGCCATGGTTCAAGTCGTAAAGGTGCCACCGGTCCATCATTATTACCTGACGGAGATGGAAAATATGCTGCCACAAAAGTTTTAGGCGCTGCCGGATTGAGAGCATTTATTGAAAACGGAACTCCTGGAGGAATGCCAGAATGGAAAGGTATCATGACAGAAGAAGAAATCGAACTTATGACAAGATTCTTACAAGCAGAACCACCAGTTATTCCTCCTTATGGAATTGATGAAATTAATAGTAGCTGGAATTTAATTATTCCTGTAGCAGATAGACCAACTAAGCCTCAACATAATAGAAATATCAATAATTATTTTGGTGTTATTATGAGAGATGCTGGTAAAGTAGCTGTTATTGATGGAGATACCAAAGAAAAATTAGTTGTACTAAAAACGGGTTTTGCAGTTCATATTTTAAGAACTTCAGCTTCTGGAAGATACATTTATTCAGTTGGTAGAGATGGTAGAATTACCATGATTGATACGTATACAAAAACACCAACTATTGTTGCTGAAGTTAAAGCAGGATTTGATGCACGTTCAGTTGAAGTATCCAAATTTAAAGGTTATGAAGACAAATATTTAGTTTTTGGAGGTTATAGCCCTAGCCATATTGCAATTTTAGACGCTCAAACATTAGAGCCTTTAAGTGTAACAGAAACAAAAGGTAATGCTTGTGATGGCGATAAAGAATTTATTGAAGAAGCAAGGGTTGCGGCTATTGTAGCTTCCCATACCGATCCTGTTTGGATTTGTAATGTAAAAGAAACTGGTATGGTTTGGATCGTAGATTATACAGACCCAAGAAACCCTGGAATGACTCAAATTCCTACTGCAAGATTCTTACATGATGGTGGATTTGATTCTACCGGTCATTATTTCCTAGTTGCAGCAAATGCGAGTAACAAGATTGTTGTAATCGATGTTCCAAATAAAAAATTAGTTAAAATTATTGAAACAGGAATCAAACCTCATCCTGGAAGAGGAACCAATATTAAAAATGATTTAGGCAATTTATGGGTAACCTCTCATTTAGGTGAAAATAAATTATCTTTTATAAAAACTAACCCTGGTGAAAATCAATGGACTGTTGTAAAAGAGATAAAAGCTTCTGGAAATGGTGGTGGTGCTTTATTTGTTAAATCTCATCCTAAATCTAAACATTTATGGGTTGACAGAACTTTAAATCCAGATCCTGTTCTTAACTCAGCTGTTGATGTTTTTGATATTAAAACATTAGAATTAAAGAAAACACTATCTGCACCAGAAGGTGTTGATGGTAGAGCCGTACATTTTGAATATAACAAAGCCGGTAATGAAGTTTGGGTATCTTACTTTATGGGCGAAAAAAGCGCAATCGTTATTTATAATGACAAAACTCTGGAAGTTAAGCAAATAATTCAAGGAGACTGGGTTGAAAATCCAACAGGAAAATTCAATGTGTATAATACAACGCATGATGTTTATTAAATGAAGGGGAGTTTAAAACAGAATTGAGGCTTTAGTAAGTTCACCATCTCTGAGAATCAAATATGGGTCTATGATTATGACTTATACTAAAACTCTCAATTCTGTTTAAATCTAACAATCAAAAACTAACTATTATTACTACTAAAAAATGAGGTGTTTAATTATATCCGTGGTTATTATATTGTCAATTTTTGAGCAAAATTATGCTCAAAATATAATGAATGATTCCATTAAAACTGAAAATTTGGAAGAAGTTGTTGTAACTGCTCAGTATGTACCTCAATCAATTAAAAAATCGGTTTATAAAATCAGAGTAATCAATACTGATGAAATGAAAGCTTTAGGAGCTACCAATCTAAGAGACCTCTTGTATTATGAACTGAATCTTGAAGTTTTTCAAGAAAGTTCCTTTGCTGGAACTGGTATTGAAATTCAGGGTATATCTCAAGAAAATATCAAAATTTTAATTGATGGAGTACCAGTTGTAGGTCGATTAAATGGGACTATTGACTTGAATCACATTGTATTAGATAATATTGAAAGGGTTGAAATCGTAGAAGGTCCAACTTCTGTTTATTATGGTACAGATACCATGGGTGGTGTTATTAATTTGATTACTAAAAAAAGTGAATTAGAAACTATTAAATCTAGTTTCCAAACCTATGTTGAAACCATAAATACCTTTAATATATCTGGGAATGCTGATTTTACAAAAAATAATAATTCTGTAAATTTTGGATTAGGAAGAAACTATTTTGATGGGTTTCAAACTGACGAAAATAATTCTCGTAAAACTGATTGGGGAAGTCGAGAGCAATATTTTGGTAATTTTAGTTTTCAACATCGCTTCAATAAAAGTGATTTAAAATACTCTGCTCGATATTTTACCGAAGAGCTTATTAATTTAGGAGAAGTTACTCCACTTAATAATGCTTTAGATTTTATTTCAGACACTCGTAGATTTGAAAATATAATTAATTACAAATCGCAACTTTCAAAACATGACTTTATAGAAGGAATTGCCTCATTTTCAAGCTATAAACGAACTAAAAAAACCTATTTAACTGATATTGATAGTGATACCCAGAGTTTAATAGAAAAGCAAACAGATACAACCAAAAATGAAACACTCTTTTTAAAAGGTCAATTTAGTCATGTAAACAACGATAATCTTATTAATTACAGTTTTGGTTTTGATACCAATATAGAAACCATAAAAGGTGCGCGAATTAAAGATAAGAATCAAAAAATGAACAGTTATGCATTATTTGCTAGTGTCAATTTTACATTTTTTGAAATTTTTAAGGTACAACCCGGTACAAGATTTACTTATAATAATGTTTATGGT
>DAOVTF010000047.1 GCA_030633225.1 Flavobacteriaceae bacterium | reverse complement strand
CCAATTGATAGATTTCTTTTGTGGATATGCCATCATATAACTTTTTTTGTACTTCATTTACAACCCTTTCAATGGTTTGTTCATCTGCCTGAGTTCTTCTTAAAGAATTAATCAATTTATCAATATCAAAATCGACAGATTCACCGGAGTATTTTTTTATTTGGAAGGTTTTATTCAAATTTTTATATTTTTTTTTAAAAAAAATTACATTTTAGTTTCTGCTTAATTTTCTTTCTTATATTTTTCAAACCAAGCTAATGTATTCGCAACCTTTGTGATCAAGTTACTTGGTTTTGCTGCTATACCATGACCAGCTCCGGGTATTTCAACCAAAACAGTTTCAATTTTTCTCAATTTTAATGCATGATACAATTGTTTGGCTTCACTTGGCGGTGTTCTTAAATCATTCATTCCCACCATAACCATAGTTGGAGTTTCAATATTTCCTACTAATGACAGCGGAGAAAATTTCCAATAAGTTTCAAAATTTTCCCATGGTTGTCCCGGATATCTTGAATTGGCATAACCAAAGTAGTTATCTGCAACTAAGGTTTTACTTATCCAATTAATAACCGGTTTGGCAACAACGGCAGCCTCAAAACGATTATTTTTACCAATGATCCAAGCAGTCATTATTCCTCCTGCACTACCACCGGTTACGAATAATTGATCTTCATAAGCAATTCCTTTTTTTATCAATTCGTCTACACCATCCATCACATCATTATAATCTTCACCAGGATAATTATTATACAATAAGTTTGCAAATTCTTCACCATAACTGGTACTGCCTCTTGGATTTGGATAAAACACAATATAATCTGCTGCTGCATAAAGTTGAATTTCTGCAGAAAAACGATCTCCATAATTTAATATAGGTCCACCATGATTTTCAACAATTAAAGGATGTTTTTTAGAAGCATTATAATTTGGTGGATAAACAACCCATCCCTGAATATCTCTTTTATCAAAACTGCTTTTATACCATATTTCTTCCACTTTCCCTAAGATTCTATAGTCTAAAAGATCCTTATTTAAATTAGTAATTTTTTTTACAGCTTTCGAATTCAAAATAGCAAGTTCTGAAGGGTACTCTGGTCTGGATATAGTAAAAGCAATTTTATCTTCATTTGAAACAGAAAATGACCCTCCAGCATAAGGTCTTCCTATAGATGTACCTCCCAAATTATCAGCTAGTTTGGTTAACTTACCTGATAAATTAATATAAGATATTTTTGTATTCCCTTTATCGTCATAAGAAACGAACAAACCCTTACTTTTAGCATCCCATTTAAAACTAGAAATACTTCTATCTAACTTATCAGAAATTACTTTTTTATTAGAGCCATCAGCGCTCATTATATTTAAATAAGTAGTTTGATGTGTCTGCACTTTATCTTTAAAACCTAAATAGGCAATATATTTCCCATCTGAAGATATTTTCGGAGAATAATCAGGTCCAATATTATTAGTTAATGTTTTTATGATACCCGATTGAACATTTACACTATACACTTCAGAATTTCTAAAATCATATTCCCAGTCATCAATTCGATTTCCCGAGAAATAAATATTATTTCCTTGTGGTGACCACGATAAAGAGCCACGGTGATTGTAATTACCCGAAGTTATTTGTCTGGCTGCTCCCCCTTCTGATGAAATAACAAAAATATGTTGGTGCCCGGGTTTTATATATCCTTTACCATCTGCTTCATGTTTTAATCTATCTGTAATTCTTGGGGATTCTGCCCACTTTGCCCCTTTTGGTTTTTCTGGCATTTTAGCAGCTACCGGTGGTTTTTCAGGAACATGCATGGTAAAGGCAATTTGGTTTCCACTTGGCGACCAGATCAAGGAACTAGGACTAAATGGTAATTGCGATATCTTTGCAACTTTTCCTGTATTTACCCAATATAAATATATTTCTGAACCTTCATCCGTATTACTTTTAAAAACAATTCTATCTCCCGTTGGCGACCATCGTGCTGAAGATTCGCTGACCTCACGTGAGGTTAATTTTTGATGATTTGTTCCGTTTGCTCTTATCATCCAAAGGTTACCTTTGCTTTTATCTTTCATGATATCAAAACCCATTCTACGATAAACAACCCATTCTCCATTAGGAGATATCTGAGGATCAGAAACATACTCTAGATCAAATACATCAAGGTAGGAAAAAACTTTTTTCGAATTTTGAGAATTTGCATTCAAACTTGAAAGAGCTACAACAATAATAAAAAACACTATTTTTCGCATGTGAATTGAGATTTTTAATGGATAAACTTAATACTTCTTTATATTTTAAACAAACTTCGCTATTCTTGGTCCGAAATCAATTGATATCCTCCTAATAAGAACTGACTGTTAATTTTAAAAGTATTATTATCTTTTATTTCAGTAAATCCATTATAAGTATTACCAACAATGATTTCTTCTTTAATAAAAGAATAATTGTCATTATCCTTTGATTTTAAGACTAGTACATAATTTTTATCATTAACATCAACAAAGGCATTTTCAGGTAAGGCTTTTGAAGTTTTATCTTCAATTATTATATCCGATTCTACAAACATTCCAACAATAAAATTATGTTTTATATCATGGTCAATGTGTGCGTGAACGTTAATAACTCTATCATTATCAATTGATTTTCCAATCAAATGAATATCTCCTTCATAGCTTTTATTAGAAGATTCTGGAATTCTAAATATTACTTTTTGACCTTCTTTTATTTTTAAAATATCTTTTTCAAATACTTTTAACTCTAAATGAATATGTTCTGTATTTACAATCTCCATAATCTTGTCAGCTGGTGAAACATAAGTTCCAGTGCTTACATTTACATGAGTAACACTACCGCTTATAGGCGCATAAATGGTCGAAAAAGAAGTCAAGTTTCCATTCTCAACAGATGCTGGATTGATATTTAGCATCTTTAATTTTTTATGTAAACCATTGTACATGGCTTTAGTTTTTTTATATTCACTTTCTGCTTTTAAGAAACTCTTTTTAGAAGATATTTTTTCATCATACAACTCTTTTTGGCGTTCAAATTCAGATTTTAAATATGTTAGTTGCTCTGAGGTTTCTAAATATTCTTGTTGTATTTCTATAAATTCAAGATTTTCAACAGTTACAAGCACTTGACCCTTTTTAACTTTATCACCAATTAGTAAAGGTGAATTTTTAATATATCCTCCCATTTTGGCACTAATAACAGCCTTACTACTTGGGGGCACGTCAATTACTCCAGTAGTTTTAATATGTGTTGGAAAAGAAATTTCTTCTAAACTAACCAAACTCATATTTTCACTTTGAAATTGAGCTTTTGATATAACTACTAAATTATCATTACTAGCAGCTTCAATATTACCAGATAATTCACTAGTGACTTTATCTGATTTTCCACAACTTAAGATCAAAAAAGTGATTAAAAGTGGGATTATATATTTTATAGAATAATTCATTTTTAGATTTTTATAATGTTAAGTAATTAATTTCAATAATGGTTTGATTGTATGAATTCAGATTATCTAAATAAGTTAGTAATATTCCAAAAGCATTTTCCAAACTTAAAATATATTGGAAAAAATCTATTTCACCGTTTTTATAACTAAATTTTGCTGTTTTAAAAATTTCTTCTGATAGGGCTTTCCCTTCTTCTTCATAATAAGAAAGAGCTTCTTCATACTTTCTAAGCTGAGATAATAATTGATTTTGTTTCGCATTTAACTTAATTATATAGTCTTCAGCTTGTTGTTCTACAATTTCTTGGGATATTTTTGATGCCTTGATCTTTGATGCATTTCCACTAAAAAGTAAAGGTATTTTTAACCCTATTTGGTAACCAGATAAATTATAATCTAAATCTGAATTAGATCCTTGAAAATAATTCAAACTTATATCAGGTAATAGTTTTTGTTTTTCAAAACTATTTTTTGCTTGAAATAAGGATTTTTTATTTTCAAAGTATGCTATTCCTATGTTTTCATTTACAGCTAGCGTTTGCAATTCAAGTTTTTCTAATGTTTTAGCTTTAATGGTAAACTCATTATCGCTTTGCACTACTTGTTGCAAATTAACTAAAGCCGAATTAACGTCTTCTTGAGACTGTCTATATAGCGTTTGTAATTGCCTTTGTTTTGCCTGAGCCGTAATCTTTTCTAAATAATTGGTTTCACCTGTTTCGAACCTTCGTTTAGCTGCGTAAGCAAAAGTTTTGTAAAAACTATCTAATTTTTTATAAACATTTTCTTTTTCCAATTCATACTGCAATTGATAATAAGACGATGCGACTTCTCTTTCTAATCTTTTCTTATTAATTTCATAAGAGCTAGATTCCATATTATAGGAAGCCTTATTTAATCTTTTATTAGCAAAATAGATGGTGGGAAATAAAAAGTCTTGTTGAATGCCATAAACCTTTAAGGGTATGTCATTTAAAGCGATATTACTTTCGTCGTAATTATAATAAAATTCTGTTTTATCAAAGCTAAATGCATTTCCAACAAGAGCATTGGCTTCATCTACTTTTAGAGATGAAGCTTTTAAGCTTGCATTGTTTTCTAACGCTAAGTTATAAACTTCACTTAGCTCTAATTGATTTAATTCTTGAGCTTTAACAGGTATAGTAACACTTAATAATACTGCTAAAAAACCTATTATTTTAATATTAGCTTTTTTATGTTTTTTAGTTTCTTTCTTTTTATCAAAGATGGAATATAAAACCGGTAAAACCAACATTGTCAACAAGGTTGCAGACACCAAACCACCAATAACCACAGTTGCTAAAGGTCTTTGTACTTCAGCACCTGCATTTGTTGATATTGCCATTGGTAAAAAGCCTAGCGCAGCAGCAGCAGCTGTCAATATAACAGGGCGGAGGCGTTCTTTTGCGCCTTTTATCACTCTTTCGTTTATATCATCCATACCTTCTTGTTTTAATTCTTTAAAATGTTCAATAAGTACAATTCCGTTTAACACGGCAATACCAAATAGGGCAATAAAACCTACACCTGCCGAAATACTAAAAGGCATATCTCTCATCCATAATAAAATCACACCACCTACAGCAGACAAAGGAATTGCAGAGTAGATCATTAAAGCTTCACTTGCCGAATTGAAAGCAAAGTATAAGAGTAAAAATATTAACACCAAAGCAATCGGAACAGCCACTTTTAATCGAGATTTTGCTCTTTCTAAATTTTCAAACTGACCACCATAAGTAATATTATAACCCACAGGAAGTTTGATATTTGTTTCTATTAAATTTTGAACATCATCAACTACCGATTGTAAATCTCTGTTTCTAACATTGATCCCAACTACAATTCTTCGTTTTGTGTCGTCTCTTGATATTT
Organism: Flavobacteriaceae bacterium; assembly: GCA_030633225.1. Taxonomy (GTDB): domain Bacteria; phylum Bacteroidota; class Bacteroidia; order Flavobacteriales; family Flavobacteriaceae; genus Lutimonas. The sequence goes on along the minus strand of DAOVTF010000047.1, from coordinate 4,313 downwards.
TTGCAGGACCTTTGGTATAAGAAATTGTCGCCAATTCATGCAATGGTATTTTAGCACCGGTTGGGGAATCAATGTATAGATTTTCTAGACTTGAAATATCAGTCCTATTATTCTCATCTAATCGAATAGCCAGATCAAAACGCTTTTCTCCTTCAAAAACACTTCCCACAACAGCGCCTGAGAAACCCATAGATATCATATTATTTATATCTTTAATATGTAATCCATATCGGGCTACTTTCTTTCTGTCGTAAACTATACTCATCTGAGGCAATCCTGCAATTTTTTCAACGGTAATATCAGAAGCTCCTTCAACATTTTTAATTAATTTTTTAATTTCATTTCCTTTTTTACTTAATACATCCAGATCTTCGCCAAATATTTTAATTGCTATATCTGCTCTTACACCTGTTATTAATTCATTGAATCTCATCTCTATAGGCTGTGTAAATTCAACTTCCATACCTGGAATAATTGCCAGTTCTTCTTTAAACTTATCAGCAAGTTCATCTTTGCTTTCAGCAGAAACCCACTCACTTTTTGGTTTTAACTTAATGATTACATCACTTTCTTCCATTGACATGGGATCTGTTGGTATTTCAGCTGCCCCTATTCTACTCACAACTTGATCTACCTCTGGAAATTTATCTAATAATATGTTTTCAATTTTGGTTGTTATTTCAATAGTTTTACTCAATGAAGTTCCTGTTTTTAATACAGGTTGAATAACAAAATCACCTTCATCTAATGTGGGTACAAATTCACCTCCCATGGTTGAAAATAAATATATTGAAAATGCCAATAATATTGCTGCTATTCCTAAAATAGTCTTTTTACTATTTAACGCCCATCTAATCGAAGGTTCGTAGGCATCACTTAAAAATTTCATCAATCTATTCGATATATTCTTAGAAGAAGATTTTGCAGGTTTTAAAAAAACTGATGACATAACAGGCACATAGGTTAAACCAAAAATCATTGCCCCAATTAAAGCAAAACTAAATGTTAGAGCCATTGGCTTAAACATTTTTCCCTCAACTCCCGTTAAGGAAAGAATAGGAATAAAAACAATTAAAATAATAAGCTGCCCGAAAACAGCTGAATTCATCATTTTTGAAGAACTTTTATAAGTTATTTCATCAATAGCTTCTTGTTTTTCAATAGAATTAAGCTGAAATAATTCTTTTCTATTCGAAGTTATTTGAAAAGCAATATATTCAACTATAATAACCGATCCATCAATTATAATTCCAAAATCAATTGCCCCTAAACTCATTAAATTAGCATCTACACCAAATAAATACATTAGTGATAAAGCGAATAGCAATGTCATTGGTATTACAGATGCTATAACCAATCCTGAACGGATATTTCCGAGAATTAGAACCACAATAAAAATTACGATCAAACATCCTAAAAGTAGATTTTCTACAATCGTATATGTTGTTTTTCCTATTAATTCGCTTCTTTCTAAAAAAGGATTAATATAAACACCTTCTGGAAGAGTTTTAGAAATTGAAGCCACACGGTCTTTGACTGCTTCTATTACCTTTTTAGAGTTTCCGTCTTTTAACATCATAACTTGCCCTAAGACTTTCTCTCCCTGTCCATTACCTGTAATTGCTCCAAAACGTGTGGCGCTTCCAAATCCAACTTTTGCAACATCTTTGACATATATTGGAAATCCATTTACATTTTTTACCGGAATATTTTTAATATCATCTAAATTCTTAACCAAACCTTCACCTCTAATAAAATAGGCTTTATTTAATTTCTCAATATATCCGCCACCTGCTATACTATTATTCTTTTCTAAAGCGGAATAAACATCAATGGCAGAGATATTCATGGCTTTTAGCTTTTCGGTGCTAATAGCAACTTCATATTGCTTTAAATAACCACCCCAGGTATTTACTTCAACTACTCCCGGAATTCCTGAGAGTTGTCTTTTTACGATCCAATCTTGAATTGATCTTAATTCTGTCGCAGGATATTTATCTTCATATCCTGGCTCTACATCTAATATATATTGATATATTTCTCCTAAACCTGTGGTTATTGGGCCCATTTCAGGTACACCAAAACCTTCAGGTATTTTTTCACTTGCCGATTTTATCTTTTCCGATATTAATTGCCTTGGTAAATACGTGCCCATAGCATCTTCAAAAACTATGGTTACTACCGATAATCCAAATTTTGAAACCGATCTTATTTCAACAACTCCTGGTAAATTCGCCATTTCCAATTCAACAGGGTAAGTTATGAACTGTTCAATATCTTGAGTAGATAAATTTTTTGAGGTAGTTATCACTTGTACCTGGTTATTGGTAACATCAGGTACCGCACCAATAGGAATCTGAGTGAGCGAATAAATACCGAACCCTATAATAAAAGCTGTAAATAAAAAAATTATAAGCTTATTATTGAGGCTAAATTTTATAATGTTAGTTAACATAATTCATCAATTGTTTATTAAATTAGACCTTTATTTTTAAAAAGGGTTTAAGTAACAGGGCTCCACATAAGTGCTTCAAAATAAACACTTAATATAATAGAATGAATTATGAAAATTGAGGAGGTTGAAAAATCTTTTGTTTTTCAAATGTAGAAAAATTGTCTTGATATAGAAATATGGTAGTTGCCCTTTCAATTTGTAATCTCTCCATAGTAAAAGAATTACTATTCATTACAAAAGAAGATTGTAATTGAGAGCTACAATCATGATTTATTGGTGGATGTGTATGATCTTTCTCTTCTTTTTCATGTTGTTCTTTATGCGATTGTTTAAGCTCACCATAATGTTTTGACAAAAACACGAAAAAATCATCTCCATATTTATCTTCATGAAATTCAACATGATCTATTAATTCTTCCAGTTTTAATACATCGCCAAGATGAATATTAAAACTTTGAAAAAGGATTAAACCTGATATGAATATGGAAAAAAATTTAGTAGTCATTTTGCTTTGTAAAAATAGTTAATAAATCAATAAAACAAAATTGTTTGTATTCAATTAAATTATGACGGTATAGTAATTTATTATAACTCTTATGTTTTGGTAACGATAAAATCTCTCATAAACAGAAATTTTATACAATTATTAATATCTTGCCATTACTTATGATTCAATTTATATTAAACGATAAAATTATTGAAACCTCTGCTAATTTTGGTATGACTTTACTTGATTTTATCCGTGAAAATGAACAATTAAAAGGTGTAAAAATAGGTTGCCGAGAAGGTGATTGTGGTGCTTGTACCGTTTTAGTTGGAACACTCAATAACAACAAAATATCTTACCAAAGTATTACTTCGTGTATTTCTCCTTTAGGAAACGCCAACGGAAAACATATTGTAACTGTTGAAGGTATTAATTTGTCCCAAGATCTTAATTTTGTTCAACAATCTTTGTCTGATAATCATGCTACACAATGTGGTTTTTGTACTCCTGGTTTTGCAGTTTCATTAACTGGACACGCCTTGTCAAATGATAATATTAGTACAGGTCATGACGCTATAAGTGGAAATATTTGTCGCTGTACAGGATATAAATCTATAGAAAAAGCAACAGAAAATATAACTAAAAAACTAGTATCCAAAGATGCCAACTATCAGATAAAATGGTTGATTGATGAAGGTTTTATTCCGAATTATTTTATCGAAATCCCTAAGAAACTAAATGATTTAAATATTCAAAAATTAAATTCTTTAAACGGAACCATAGTTGCCAACGGAACCGACTTATTTGTACGTTATGCAGATCAATTATCGGAAGAAAAAATACAATTAATTGGAGAAGATCCTTCTTTAAAAGGTATTAATTTTTTTAATAATATTTGTACCATTGGAGCAAGCACAACAGTTACTGAAATATTAAAAAATAACAAACTACAAACTGTCTTTCCGAAACTAAAATCTTATTTAAAATTAGTTTCATCACAGCAAATTAGAAATATGGGAACGCTTGGTGGAAATTTTGTAAATGCATCACCAATTGGTGATATGTCTATCTTTTTTTTAGCTCTGAACAGTACCTTAAAAATTAAACATAATAACGGAATAACAAGAGAGATTCCATTTCAAAAATTTCATCAAAATTATAAAAAATACGATTTACAAAATGGTGAATTGATACAATCTATTTCATTTGAAATACCAGGTAAAAATTCTTATTTTCATTTTGAAAAGGTGAGTAAACGAACACATTTAGATATCGCAAGTGTAAATGCCGCGGTTAAAATCACTATCAAAAATAATGAAATTAGTAATGCTTATTTTTCTTTGGGTGGTGTTGCAGCAATTCCTAAATTCT
>DAOVTF010000150.1 GCA_030633225.1 Flavobacteriaceae bacterium | reverse complement strand
TTTTTATTACAATTAATAAATGATTAATTCTACCAGTCGAGCTTACTAAGGTAATTTTTTCATTTTTTGTGCAAGAAATAAGTATAAGAAAACTAAAGGTTAACAGGAATAATTTTTTAAGCATAATATTTGTTTTTAGGACTGAAAAGTAAGAATCAGTAGATTTTTAATTCTGTTCCAGGTTTCAAATTTTTACTACTCCAAATATTGTTCCATTCTTTGATTTGTGTAACAGAAACTTTAGGATATTTTTGAGAGATCAACCACAATGAATCACCTTTCTTAACAACATAAGTTATGTATTTCCCTTTAGGAATTGTTTTTTTAGTGCTGTTCGTTGAAGTTTTCTTAACGGTTTTTGTAGAGGTAGATGCTATGGGCTTTCTAGGATAAATTGTTAAGCGTTGCCCAACTCTTAGATTATTGCTTTTCAATCCATTCCATCGTTTGATACTACTCACAGAGACACCGTATCTATTGGCAATTTTCCCTAAATAGTCTCCATTTCTTACTTTATACCTTATTTTATCCTTAGCTTCAAAATATTTTGGCAAGGGTTTTTCACGTTTTGCATCATCGGACTCAGCGAAAGCATAAATATTGTCTTCATTTGAAACAAATTTGCCAACTAAGTATTTTGGAATGGTAAGTGTATAATCTTTACCTTTAATAACAGGAATTATTTTTAGTTTATATTGAGGATTTAAAAATTGAAGTAATTCATCATCTGTATCTAAGACCTTATTAATTTGTTCAAAAGTAAGTTGTCTTTTTATTACAATCGTATCTGTTTCAAAGGAATTCAATAACTCATTTTTTGCATATAATTGATGCTCATCTGCATATTCAAAGATATAATAAGTTGCATAAAAAGCAGGTAAATAACCGGCAGTTTCACGAGGTAAATAATGACGAATATTCCAGTAATTTTTTTTACCACCAGACCTTCTTATTGCTTTATTTACATTTCCAGGCCCTGAATTGTAAGCAGCTAAAGCTAGATCCCAATCATTAAAAATACTGTACAATTTTGAAAGATATTTACAGGCAGCTTCAGTTGATTTTATTGGGTCTGACCTTTCATCAACATAAGAGCTCACTTTTAAATTATACATGCTCCCTGTGGCATACATAAATTGCCACAAACCTTTTGCACCAACTCTAGATTTTGCATTGGGCTTTAATGCCGATTCTACTATTGCTAAATATTTAATTTCTAAGGGTATATCATATTTATCTAAATACTCTTCAAACATTGGGAAATAATATTTGGCTTTACCCATTAAATTAGCCATTGTTTGTTGGCGATTTTTTAAATAATGTTTAATTATTTTCTCTAAAGACGGATTATATTCAACATTAAACGGAGTTGTTTTATCTAATTCTGCCAATCTTTCTTTTAGTAATTCTGTTGAAAAATTTTCAATTACTACTTTACCAATAGTATCTTGTGGTAAAATTAATAATGAGCTATCTTTCATTGAATTTCTTAAAGAAGTCATCCATTTTTTGTCAAATTCACTGGCTTCAACATGATCTATAATTGCAATATTTTTACCAGCAATTAAAGTAGTATCAATTTTTAAGGTGTCTATGGGTTTTTGATTAATCTTTGAAACCTCATATTTATTGGATGCTAAAAGAGTGGTTTTAATTGTTAAATCCTCTTGAGAGTATCCAATAAAAAAAGCTAAGAATAAAGTTATTGTTAAAAATTTCTGCATTAAATTCATTTCATCTTGTTTGTTTACTGTGTGTTTGCAATCAAAAACGGTAAAAATAGCACAAAATTTTAATTGCATCATTTTTTTTAATGGTTCTTTGATATTTATTGTTAACTATTGTTTAAAAATTCATATAGAATAAAGCACTCTTTTACATAATTAATTTAGGGGATTTATAGAACAGAAGGGTTTTTAGATTCATTTTTAACAGAAGAAAAAATAGGGGAGATTGACGGAGAGAAAGAATTCTTTGTATTTATTTGGTCATTTTTCACTCTATTGGTTATAACCAATCTTTGTCCTGTTATTAAATAGTTGGTTTGCAGCCCATTCCATGCTTTTAGCTCTTTTAAAGTAATTTGGTGGTTTTTAGCTATTTTAATCAAATTATCACTTGATTTTACAATGTAACTATTGCGTTTCGTTATTTTAATATGATTTGAAAAAGACGAAAAATTTGTTTCACTATTTGAAACTTGGTATATAGAATTTTCATTTTCTAAAAAGGTAGAAGATAAATTTACTGGAAGAGTTAAAATATATTTTTTATTTTTTGAATATGGAATTATTTCTTTTTTATATTGTGGATTTAAAGCTTTTAAAAGATTATTTTCAATTGGAATTATATTTTGAATTTTAGCAAATGATAATTGATTTTTTACATGTATGGTGTCAATTTCAAAATATGTTAATGATGAAGGATTTGATTTTAAATTATGCATGGCTGCATATTCGAAAATATAAAAAGTTGCATAAAAAGCAGGTAAGTAACCTTGAGTTTCTTTAGGTAAATATTGACGAATTTTCCAATAATTATTAACTCCTCCGGCTCGATTAATTGCCTTTTTCACATTTTCAGGACCAGAATTATATGCAGCCAAGGCCAAATCCCAATCGTTAAATGTATTGAATAAATAAGATAAATATTTACAAGCAGCTTCCGTTGATTTTAAAACGTCAAACCTGTCATCAACATATGAATTTACATCTAGTCCAAATTGTTTTCCAGTACCATACATAAATTGCCATAAGCCTTTAGCTCCTGATGGTGAGCTTGCAGTAGGTTGAAGAGCAGATTCAATTATTGCTAAATATTTTATTTCTAAAGGCAGATTATATTTGTCTAAATGCTCTTCAAAAATTGGGAAGTAATAAGAGGCTCTACCCATTATTTGTGATATACTTTCTCTTCTATCTTTTAAAAAAACTCTAATATACCTTTCTAAAGTCGGATTATGGGAAATATTAAATGGAGTTGTACCATTTAACTCATCCAATTGTTTAATTAATAATAATGAAGTGAACTCACTTCCATTTAAAGGGTTTGAAAATTGGATTGGCTCTGTAATCCATATATTATCAAGAGTGCCTGAATTGTTTTTATCTATAATAGTTAAATTTTTATCTGATAAATAATTGATATAATCCAAATTTGAATTATTCATTAAATTAACTAATTTGGTTTGGTAACTACTTTGTGAAAAAAGCAGGGGAGATAAAACCAAAAAATAGAGGAAAAAGAACTTTTTCATAGCGTTTTTTAATCTAGAGGTTATAGTTATGTTGTGTTTTATCTATCCATGTCATCATTTGTTCGAGAACGTCATCTTTTATAATATCATTATGTAATTCGTGATAAGCATCTTTAAATAATTTTAAATCTACTAAATTACCTGCATTTTTTGCAAATTCTTTAGACCCTTCATAATTAGTTAATCTATCTGCCGTACCATGCATTAAAAGCATTGGTACTTTTAATTTATCAGCATTATTTATTGCCCATTCACCAGTTTCTATAAATACTATAGAATAATTAGGACTTACTTTGTCGTGATTTAAGGGATCATTTATATAATCTTTTACAACTGCTTTATCTCTTGAAATTCCTTTAACATCCAATTCATTACTCATAGTTAATGAAGGAGAAATTTTTAACAGGGCTTTTGCTATTTTGAGTTTCCAACTCGGTGGCTCAAAAGCTAAACGTAAAAATGGACTAGTAGCAATAACTCCGTTTAAGTTGTTTTCTCTTCTTAAAACATAATTTATTACAACATTACCACCCATACTATGACCGTAAAGAAATATGGGTTTCTTCCCAAAAATTTTATCAGCTTGTTTTAGTATTTCTTGAACACAATCTAAAACTGCATCAAAACCAGGATTATGACCTCTTTTGCCTTCGGTTTTACCGTGACCAAATTGATCGTAAGTAATAATAGCTATAGAATTTTTATAATAAAAAGGTATAACATAATTTTCATAGCGTTTAGAATGTTCTCCCATTCCATGAACCAAAACTACAACTGATTTTACAGTTTTTGGTTTATAATACTTTCCGTGAAAATTAGTATTGTAAAGATTAAAATTAAATTCTTTTTGAATCATAGCATTAACATGTTTCAATTCAAAAATATAAAAGGAGTATCATCAAATTGCAAAATTGTTAAGAACTGCTAAAAACTTTCATTATAAAATACTGATATCTACATAGGTGTGAATCATTTAATTTTTTATCGGTAATATTTACTATTAAATAAAGATTTCTCTTGATTATAAATGTTTAAATGAGTGTTTTTTTAAAGAAAAAATAAAGTAAATTCAACCTTATTTCGTAACTTTATAAGGATTTAAAATGTTTTAGTATGAAAAATTTTGTCGATAAAAATTTTACAAAAAAGCCAAAAGAAATGGTATTAACCCACATGCATTCATTACATCCTTATGTAAAACAAAGAATATCAGTTGGTGAAAATTTAGGGATATTCCCAAAGAATATGTACAGATCAAGTGAAGTAATTGATGATGTAGTTTTAAGCATTTATGAAAACGATATTAGTAAAGATATAAGTTTGGAAGAATTGAAAATAGAGATGTTTAAAATCACAAATAACAAATTAGTAAATTTGTTTGAAAATGAAAAATGGCATAAGAAAACTATAAGCACCAAATTTATTTTAGAAAAAGAACTTGCTTTATTGGAAGAAAAATTTACAGTGGATGGTGGATTTGATCTAATAATGGATGAGGAATTAGATGATATATCTTATCATCAAAATGATGGAAAATCTCATTTATTACTATCGGATGAAGTGCAAGAAAATGTAATAGATTTTTTAGAATTAAAAGATAAAGCTTTTTTAAAAGACTCTGAGAAACAAGACGTTTTTAGGAAGATGTATTATAAATTACCATTGCAAACTTCAAATGTTGTAGATCTTTATATTTTAGGAAAACTAAATCTGCAAGAGGTGTCTAATATTCTTGATATTGAAATTATTGAAGTAAAGAGAATTATTGATTTTATTAAAGATAATTTTAAAAAACACCTTATTTAAGTGTAATATTAATAATTTAATTAAGTAAATGATATAAATACTTTAATTTTTGTTTTGTTGTTTAAAATTTTATTATAGATTTGTAGTTCAATACAAACGAAAAGATATACTAGTTATATTTACTTTCTTTTTTATTATGAAAGAACAATCAAAAATACTTAAATTAATTTTTACATCAAATCTTGATGTAGACAGTATTGTTGTTTTTCCTCGCCGTCGCCCGTAAGGGTAACTATAACTTTATAGAGCTAGGTGAGTCCAGCTCTGCATTTCAATAAAAATCTATTATTAAGTTTTCTAAATCAATACAATGGAAATTGTAATTGCTACAAATTATCATTTAAAATACGCGGGTAATATTTGCAAAACCATAGATAAGTCTGCAGAAGATAGAGGCACTGGTATAGCTAAAAGAACTACTGAATATATCAAAACTAAAATCAAAAATGGCAATGCTATTATTG
>DAOVTF010000065.1 GCA_030633225.1 Flavobacteriaceae bacterium | reverse complement strand
ATATTCGGTTAAAATATTTCTGTACTCTATAAAAAATAGCTGATGGTATGTAGAATAGGTTAATTATGCCTCTTAATACAATCAATTCAACATATTCTATAGGTGGAGTTACATTTCATATTTACAATGATTTTCAAATCATTAATGCAAACACTCTTACTAAATTGCTTGAAAATGATTTTAGATTACTCTTAGTGAATGATGTTGACTTTAAAGAATTAACTCTTTACCCAAATCCTGTAGAAAATTCTTTAAACATAGTCTCTGATGATGAGATTGAGAAAATAGAAATTTATGATGTACAGGGCAGAAAAATAAATGTTGAAAAAATGAAAAACAATATTAACTTCACAACCTTTAATAAAGGTATTTATTTTTTAAAAATTTTTACTAAAAACAGAGTTTCAACAAATAAAGTAATAAAAATATAATTTAGATTAGACACTTTTTATATGTTACAAACCATCTCGTTAATTCGGGATGGTTTTTTTGTGCTCTCTTTTAATTATTTTTTTCAAAAGTCTAGAATCTAAATATGATTTCACTATTACATTTATTTGTAATAAAGGATACTTAATTTTTTAACTAAAGTGCATTTAATATCTATACCTAATTTATTTACTGTATTTTAAAAATTTATTTTTTTTAAAATACTCACTTGTTTTATTTTTATATTTATGTTAATTTATGTTAAAATTATTAACTTTAAGTTTGTTTTTTTAACATTTTTTTAAGAAATTAGCGTAAATTAATTCAAATAATTTATATGATGAAAACAAAATTAAATGGGATTATGACGCTTTTACTAGCGTTTGTAGTGCAATTTACATTTTGCACAAGAAAGAACTATCACTGGTAATGTCGCAGATGAATCTGGCCCCTTACCCGGAGTTAGTGTTTTAATTGAAGGTACTACAACAGGTACTGAAACAGATTTTGACGGTAATTATGCAATCAATGCAAATAGCGGTGATAATATCCGTTATAGTTTTGTTGGAATGAGTACTGTTTCAAGAACTGTTGGTTCGAATAACGTTATTAATATTACAATGGTATCTGATGATAACACTTTAGACGAAGTTGTATTAACAGCACTTGGTTTAGAGGTTAAAAAAGATGATGATTTAAGTTCTTCTACAGCAGTTGAACCAGAACTTATAACAAAATCTGGGGAATCTGGATTAATTCAGGGATTAGCTGGTAAAACATCTGGTTTAAAAATTACAAAAAGTAGTGGTGACCCTGGTGCAGGTGCTTATATCCAAATTAGAGGGCAAAATACAATTACTGGTTCTTCTTCTCCACTTATTGTTATTGATGGTGTTCCTGTATCTAACTCAAACACCAACATTCAAAGTAGTGGTACTGCAGGTGTTACAGAACAATCTCGTTTAAATGACTTTAATCCTGAAGATATTGCAAAAGTTACCATATTAAAAGGTGCTGCTGCTGCTGCTGTTTGGGGAACCGGTGCTGCCAATGGTGTAATTATCATTCAAACCAAAAAAGGTAAAATGGGTAAAGTTAGTATTGATATTACTAGTTCAACTGCATTTGATAAAATTAATGTTGAATATGATAAACAAGGAATATTTGGTGAAGGATCTAATGGCGTTTGGAGAGAAAATAATAGCCTTTCTTGGGGTGATAAAATTGCTGATAGATCAGGTGCAGCAGATGTGCTAAATATAAGTAATAGAAGATTTGAATCTTATACTTCTAATAATATTATTTATCCTATCACAGAAAAAAATGACAAAACAGTTTATAATGATATCAATAGAGATCAAGTTTTCGGTAATGGGATGACTTATAACAATGGTGTTAGTATAAGTTATGCACATGAAAAAAGCAATACATTTATGAGTTTTTCTAATTGGACTCAAGATGGTATTATCAAAGGAAAGTCTAACTATAAAAGAAATACCTTAAGGTTAAATCATAATGTACAATTTACTGATAAGTTTTCAGCAAAGTTTAACACTTATTACGCTTATATTTCTTCAGATAGAATTCAACAAGGTTCAAACTTATCTGGTTTATATTTAGGATACCTAAGAACCTCTCCAGATTTTAATAATACTGATTATATTGGTACTTATTATGACGAAAACAATGTTCCTACTCCTAATTCTCACAGAGCCTATAGAAAATCTATAGGAGGAACAAGTCGACCTGTTTATAATAACCCGGGGTGGACAATCAATGAACAAGACAATCCAAATCAAGTTAATCGTTTTACAATTTCTCCAGAATTAAACTGGCAAGTTACAAGTAATATCAAATTAACTGCTAGATACGGTTTAGATTACTATACTGACCATAGAGAAACTTTCTTCCCTGTATTATCAGCTGGTGAAGGAAACGGTGAGTACTACCAAGATGATATTACTGAAAAAACTGAAAATTATAATGTTTTTGCGCAAGGTATTCATGATATAAGTGATGTTTTTAATTTTGACTGGATTTTAGGAACTTCATTTGACAGTAACCAATATGCCAGAATGAGCGGTGAATCTATTGGTTTTACAAATCCTGATGTGGGAGATCTAAGAATTTTTGGAAATGCTAATGCAGAAGATGAATTACCAACTTCGTATAAATCTGAAACTAGAAAACACGGTGTTTATGCAGTTGCCAATTTTAATTTATTTAACCAACTATTGGTTAGTCTAACCGGTAGATATGAAAGACCTTCTACTTTAGAAGAAAATGTATTTTACCCAAGTGTTTCTGTAGGTTGGAAATTTTCAGAAATACTCGGCGAAAATGATTTTCTTAGTTTTGGTAAAATAAGAGCAAGTTATGGTGAAGTAGGTATTGAACCTGGACCTTATACGACAAGTACAACTTACAGTCCGGGAGGTATATCATCTTCATGGGGTGATGGATTAGATGCGGCTGCCTATGGCAATCCATTTAATAGATCTAGTATATTAGGTAATCCAAACTTAAAAGAAGAAAGAGTAAAAGAATTTGAAATTGGTGGTGATTTTAGATTGTTCAAAAACAGACTTAGATTAGGCGTTACTTATTATGACAGAGTTACTGAAGATGCAATATTATATATTGATGTAGCTCCTACAACTGGTTATACAAGCACACCTACAAATGCTGCTGAAATTACCAACAAAGGGTTAGAAATAGATTTAGGTTTAAATATATTTAAAAGTGAAGATTTCTCATGGGATATCAATGGTTTTTATTCTTATAATAAAAATTTAGTTACTGATTTAGCAGGTGTAATTGAAGTACCTTTAGATGGTTTTACAAGTGCTTCTTCAAGTGTTGTTGAAGGTGAACCAATGGCTGTTATTATGGGTAATGGTTTTTTATATGATGATAATGGAGATTATGTTTTAAATGAAGATGGGTTTCCGCAAGTTGATCCTATTAGAAGAAAAATAGGTGACCCTAACCCTGACTGGATTGGTGGTTTAGGTACAACCATTCGTTTTGGTGGTTTTTCATTATCAGCCCAGTTTGAAACTTCGCAAGGCAATGATGTCTGGGCAGGTACTTCTGGTGTATTAAAATATTTTGGAATAGATCCTGAAACAGCAAATGAATCTGTTGCTCCAACTGATCTCCCAACATACAATAGTTCAACTATAATTCCAGCAGGGACTACTTTTAGAGGTAACGTTGCAAATTTTGGAGGAAATGATGTTGCGCTAACACAAAGTTGGTATACACAGTTAGGTGGTGGATTTGGTAGTCAAAGGGAAAGTTTTATGGAAGATGCATCATGGACAAGACTTAGAGAACTTTCTTTAGGTTATTCTATATCTCCAGATGTACTTACTAAAACTGGTTTAACGCATTTTGAGATCTTATTAACCGGTAGAAATTTATTTTTATGGACAGATGTTGAAGGTTTTGACCCAGATCTTAACTTAACTGGTGCAACAAAAGGTAGAGGTTTAGATTATTTTACAAACCCTGCTACCCAATCATTTATAGTAACACTTAAATTTGGATTTTAATCAAAAAAAATAATTAAATTATGAAAACAATTAAAACATATATTCTGTTATTTGCTTTAGGATTTTCCTTATTTTCTTGCAGCAATTATACAGATGGCATAAATGAAAATCCTAACACTTTTACTTCTGCTCCCGGTAATCTAATTATAGGGCAAGCTGAATTAACTGTGGTTAAGATTTCATCGAGTAATTCATCTAGGTATGGTGGAATTTTTACTGATCAATTTACAGGATCTGAAAGACAATATGAAACCGTAAATAATTACGGAGTTGTAGCGGGTGATTTTAATGATGCCTGGGGAGATTTATATACATTTGGTGCTGCTCAAGCAAGATTAGCAAATGATTCTGGTGTAGAAGCTGATGATTTATTATTAGTAGGTGTTTCACAAGTTATGGAAGCATTATTAATGGGTGAAGCAGCTGCATTATGGGGAGATGTTCCTTATAGTACCGCTTTTGATTATACTACTAATCCTGATCCTACATACGAATCTCAAGAATCTGTATTAGAAGCAGTTCAGAATCTATTAGATAATGCAATCAATAATGTAGGAGATGCTGCTGTGGCTAGTGTATATGGCCAACCTGTATTTGTAGGGAATAGTGCTAAATGGGCAGAAGTTGCTCATTCACTAAAGGCAAGATACTATTTGGTTGCAAAAGATTATACTAATGCTTTATCTCAAGCTCAACAAGGAATCAGTAGTGCTTCAGGAAGTTTATTATCTTCTCATACGGATGCAACAGGTTCAAGAAATATGTATTATCAATTTGTTATAGTTGACAGATCAGGTTATTTAACCGTAACTGATTCTAATTTACAAAAATTACTTGATGGAAGAAGGGCAAGATTACTTGAAACTCCAGGAGATGCAAATAGAATAACAGCCTATTTTGACGGAAATGAATTAAATACAAATGATGGAGGAGATTATTCTCCTGATGCTACTTTTCCAATCGTTTCTTGGGTAGAAACAAAATTGATTGAAGCTGAAGCAGCACAAAGAACTAGTGGTGATGCTACAACTCCTTTTAATGAGGTTAGAGATTATTTAGCAGCTACTTATGGAGGTGATTTTCCACATTCAGCAGCCTCTGGAGGTGATCTATTAGCTCAAATTCTTGAAGAAAAATACATTTCTTTACCAGGCTCTTTACAAGTTTTTCACGATACACGTCGTACTAATAATTTATTAGGTGTACCAATTAAGGGAACTGGTTATTCTACTATTCCTCAGAGATTTTATTATCCACAAGTTGAAATCAATGCGAATGAAAACTTTCCTGGATTGATAGATTTATTTGAACCAACTCCAATAAACAAATAATATATAATTTAGATTAGACACTTTTTATATGTTAATAACCATCTCGTTAATTCGGGATGGTTTTTTTTTAGTAAAGGCCTTAACTTAATGTAAAGCCTTTACTATTTTTAACAAATTACAACTATAAAATGCCCAATCCCCTTATATTTGCGAAATGGAAAATAACCAAACTTTAATTTTCGGTATAAGGGCTATCATTGAAGCAATAAATTCAGTTAATGACTTAGAAAAAGTTTATATTCAAAAAGATATAAAAGGTGAAATATCAAATGAATTAAAATATTTGCTTCGAAAAAAAAATATTTCATCTAGTTATGTTCCAATTGAAAAATTAAATAGACTTTCCAAGTCTGATAGTAATCGAACTCAGAATCACCAGGGAGCTGTTGCTAAAATTTCATCAATTTCTTTTACTGAACTAGAAATTATTATTGAAAGTGTTTCACAGCAAAATAAAACTTCGTTATTTTTATTACTTGATCAAATAAGTGATGTGCGTAATATAGGTGCTATAATTCGTACTGCTGAATGTACCGGTGTTGATGCAATTATTATTCCAACCCAGGGAAGTGCTCCTATTAACGCAGATACTATCAAAACCTCTGCTGGTGCAGCCTTTAAAATCCCTATTTGTAAAGTAGATCATATTTTAGATGCGGTTTACCAATTAAAAGAAATTGATATGCAAATTGTTGCTATCACAGAAAAAACAGATAATTCTGTTTACAATATTGATTTCACAAAACCTACGGCTATTGTAATGGGCTCTGAACATAAAGGTATTTCTAATTCTGTTTTAAAAAATTCGGATGTAAAAGGTAAACTTCCATTATTAGGTGAGATTGAATCTTTAAATGTTTCGGTGGCAAGTGGAGTTGCTCTTTATGAATGTGTTAGGCAAAGAATGGTTAATGGTTAATGGAAATAATCAAATTACAGGCAAAACATATTGTTTAATAAATAAATTATTCCTTATCTCCTTTCAACTTTTCGCTAATCTCAATCTCTTTTTCTACTTTTAAATTCCCATCTTCATCAAACATATCGTCAAAGTCAGTTGGCTGATAATCATCTTTTTCCCAGTCATATTTAAATTTTTGTGGTCCAGTTTTTCTATAGAAGAAAGCAAAGATTAAACCAATAATAAAACCAGATAAATGACCTTCCCAAGAAACACCTTCTTTAACAGGTAAAATATACCAAACCATACTTCCGTAAAGAAAAATAACCATTAAGGATACGGCAATTAATCTATAATTTTTTCTAATAATTCCGCTAAAGAAGATAAAACTAAAAAGAAGATAGATTATGCCACTTGCTCCAATATGATACGATGGTCGGGCAATAATCCAAGTCAAAAGACCGGTTAGTAATGTTCCATAGACCAAGATCTTACCAGCAATATTTCTATAAAAATAGAGAAGGCTAAACATAAGAACAAAAAGAGGTATTGTATTATGGTATAAGTGTTTTATATCGCCATGAATAAATGGTGAAAATAATATTCCTCTTAAACCTTTAATTGTTCTTGGATAAATACCATATTTATTAAAATTAAATCCAAATTTAAGCTCAAACCAGAAGATAATCCACAGGAACAAAACAAAATATAATGGAATTGCCAAGGTAATTGTTGAGAATTTAAATTGTTTAATTTCATTCATGATTAAAATTATAGCTAATTTATAAAATAGCTGTAACTTATTAGTCAAAAAGAATTATTAAGAATAATTAAGTACCTTTGCTCAAAGGGTATTAATATGATTGAATTTAATAAATATATTGAAATAAATACAGAAAAAAGATTTGGCAAACCAATAATTAAGGGGACTAGAATTTCTGTTTATGATATTCTATCTTGGCTGTCAAATGGAATGTCTAGAAAAGATATAATATCAGATTACCCTGAACTTTCAGAGAATCAAATAAATGCTTGTTTATCATTTGCTGCTAGAAAAGAACAAAGACATTTATATGCATCATGAAATTATTATTTGATCAAAATATTTCATTCAGACTCGTCAAGAAACTAAAAGATATTTTTTCAAACGCAAAACAAGTTAGAGAATTAGGTCTAGAAAATTCCACAGATTCTGAAATTTTTGATTATGCTAAAAAAAATGATTATTCAATTGTTACATTTGACTCTGACTTTTGTGACTTAAATATTATAAGAGGTTTTCCACCAAAAATTATTTGGATCAGAACAGGAAACACAACCACAAAAAACTTAGAATTAATTATAAGAGGAAAATCTGAAACAATCAAAACTTTCCTAAAAGAAGATTTTGGTTGTTTAGAAATTATAGCTTAATTACTAAGATCAAGGTTTATTTTTTCGAATATTAACCTTTTTTCTTTCAACTTTTTACTTTTATCTTTGAAAAATGAATGAACCATTAGCCGAGAGGATTCGCCCGAAAACTTTAAATGATTATATAAGTCAGCAACATTTAGTGGGGAAAGATGGTGCTTTAACTCAGCATATCAAACAAGGTATTATTCCTTCTTTGATTTTATGGGGTCCTCCCGGTATTGGTAAAACTACATTAGCTAATATTATAGCTTCAGAGTCTGGCAGACCTTTTTATTCGCTAAGTGCTATAAATTCTGGTGTAAAAGATGTTAGAGAGGTTATTGATAAAGCTAAAAATAGTGGAGGGTTATTTACTTCGAAAAATCCTATTTTATTTATTGATGAAATTCATAGATTTAGCAAATCACAACAAGATTCGTTACTTGGTGCAGTTGAAAAAGGATGGGTAACATTAATTGGAGCTACTACTGAAAATCCAAGTTTTGAAGTAATACCTGCCCTACTCTCTCGTTGCCAGGTCTATATTTTAAATTCGTTTGATAAAGATGATTTAATAGCTCTTTTACATCGTGCTATTACAAAAGACCTTATAATTTCAAAAAAGGAAATCATTTTAAAAGAAACGGATGCTTTACTACAATTATCAGGAGGTGATGCACGTAAATTATTAAATATTTTTGAATTACTTGTTTATTCAAATAAAGAGCCTATTGAAATAACAAACGACATGGTTCTACAGAAAGTACAAAAAAATGTTGTTAGATATGACAAAACGGGAGAACAACATTATGATATTATTTCTGCTTTTATAAAATCTATTAGGGGAAGTGATCCAAATGCTGCTGTATACTGGCTTGCAAGGATGATTGAAGGTGGTGAAGATGTTAAATTTATTGCCAGACGCTTATTGATTTTAGCATCAGAAGATATAGGTAATGCAAATCCAAATGCATTGGTATTAGCTAATAGTACATTTCAAGCAGTAT
>DAOVTF010000098.1 GCA_030633225.1 Flavobacteriaceae bacterium | reverse complement strand
GTAAATTAAAAATTATTCTAAATATAAAAGGCGTCACTAGGCGCCTTTTTTTATTCAACTATGAAGAGTTTTATTTTTTTAATGGTATTGCTAACTTTCTTTAAGGGGTTAACTCAAGAAAATGATATTCTTGAGTTTAAATATACAGCTTCATCACGTGGTGTTTTAAATGAAATTATTATAAAAAAAGACAGTACTTCCATAAAAACTATAGATCAATCTCAAACTCTTAAAACAGATCCAAAAAAGTGGAACAAATTACTTTTATTGGTTAAAACGATTGATTTAGAAAAGCTTGAAAAATTAGAATCTCCTTCTGATAAAAGATTTTCTGATGCTGCCTTATCTGATAATCTTTTTATAACTACTTCATACAAAGAATATGAATCTTCAAGTTTTGATCATGGGAATCCGCCAAATGAAATAAAAAATATTGTAAATGAATTAATTGTTTTATTAGAATAATTCTTTCGGTTTATTTTCAAAACCTTCATCAATTAATAACTCTTTTTTTTGAGAAGCCTTAAC
Source organism: Flavobacteriaceae bacterium (assembly GCA_030633225.1). Classification (GTDB taxonomy): domain Bacteria; phylum Bacteroidota; class Bacteroidia; order Flavobacteriales; family Flavobacteriaceae; genus Lutimonas. The sequence goes on along the minus strand of DAOVTF010000098.1, from coordinate 6,660 downwards.
AGCCAAGGTATCACATCTTTCATTTTGTGGATGATCATTATGCCCTTTTACCCATTGAAATTTTACTTGATGTTTGTCATAAATTTTTAGAAAGCGTTTCCAAAGATCAGGATTTTTCTTATCCTTAAATCCTTTTTTTTGCCAATTAAAAACCCAACCTTTTTGAACAGAATCTATTACATATTTTGAATCAGAAACAATTAACACATCTATACCTTCTTTTTTTAATTGTTCCAGCGCAACTATTACAGCCATTAATTCCATTCTGTTATTGGTAGTTTTTCTAAATCCCTTTGAGAATTCTTTTTTATACGGCTTTCCTACCCATTCCATAATAATTCCGTACCCGCCTTTACCAGGGTTTCCACTACAAGCCCCATCTGTATAAATATTTACCTGCATTTTCATTATTTTAGTACTGTCTTTTTAATTACTTGAGGAAAATAATCTTGCTCTAACTTATGAATTTTTGCTGCAACATCATCTGGAGTATCACTTTCATTTAAAGCAACTTCTCTTTGAAAAATAATTGCACCTTCATCATAATTTTCATTTACATAATGAATGGTAATTCCAGTAAATTTTTCATTATTATCAACAACGGCTTTATGTACATGCATCCCATACATTCCCTTACCACCATATTTGGGTAATAATGCCGGATGTATGTTTACTATTTTATTTGGAAAAGATTTGATAATCTCTTCTGGGACTTTTAATAAAAAACCTGCAAGAATTATAAAATCTGCTTCATTTTTTAAAAATTGCAAAAACTCTTTAGAATTAAATTCACTTTTAGAAAATACTTTTGAAGGAATTTCAAGACGTTCGGATCTTTCTAAAACCTTTGCATTTTTACTGTTAGTTAGAACAAAAGTTACTTTAATATTTCTACTGTCTTTAAAAAACTTAATAATATTCTCTGCATTTGTACCAGAACCTGAGGCAAAAATAATTAATCGTATCATTTAACTTTATTAAAAGTAAGTGAGCAAAAAAAAGGATAATAATTAACAATCTAATACAAATTAATATTTTTTATCTCTTTAAAAGGTTCATTTAATTTAATTTTTATCCTTTTGATGGGTTTTAAATCTAAAATATATTATTTTTGCAACATTATTTAAAATTAAAATTAAAAAATTATGTCAGACATTGCATCAAGAGTAAAAGCTATTATCGTTGATAAATTAGGAGTAGACGAAAATGAAGTTACAAACGAAGCTAACTTTACAAACGATTTAGGAGCAGATTCACTCGATACAGTAGAATTAATTATGGAATTTGAAAAAGAATTTGATATCCAAATTCCAGACGATCAAGCAGAAAATATTGGAACTGTAGGTCAAGCAGTTAGCTACATAGAAGAAGCTAAAAAATAATTGTAAAATATTAATAACTAATTACGAGCTTTATTTACTAAAAGCTCGTAGTTTTTATTTTTAATTTAAACTCTTTAATGAAATTAAAACGAGTAGTTGTTACAGGTTTAGGAGCTCTGACTCCAATTGGTAACAATGTTGATGAATATTGGGAAGGTTTAATTAATGGTGTTAGCGGAGCAGCACCAATTACCTATTTTGATGCATCAAAATTTAAAACTCGTTTTGCCTGTGAGCTTAAAAACTTTAATGTTACTGATTTTATTAACAGAAAAGATGCTCGGAAAATGGATCGGTTTACACAGTATGCTATGGTAGCATCTGATGAAGCCATTATTGATTCAGGATTAGATCTCGAAAAAGAAGATGCAACTCGAATTGGAGTTATTTGGGGTGCAGGAATTGGTGGCTTAGAAACTTTTCAAAATGAAGTTTTGAATTATGCCGCAGGAGATGGCTCACCTCGATTTAATCCTTTTTTTATTCCAAAAATGATTGCAGATATTGCTCCAGGGCAAATCTCAATAAAACACAATCTTCAAGGTCCAAATTTTACAACGGTTTCTGCATGTGCCTCATCGGCAAATTCAATTATAGATGCAACTAATTATATTAGATTAGGTCAAGCTGATATTTTTGTTACCGGAGGTTCTGAAGCTGCTGTTGCTATTGCTGGTATAGGTGGTTTTACTGCAATGCATGCATTATCAACAAGAAATGATGATCCTAAAACTGCTTCAAGACCATTTGATAAAGATCGTGATGGGTTTGTATTAGGTGAAGGAGCTGGAGCATTGATTCTTGAAGAGTATGAACATGCTAAAGCTCGTGGTGCTAAAATCTATGCCGAAGTTTTAGGTGGTGGTTTGTCTGCTGATGCGCATCATATTACAGCACCTCATCCAGAAGGGTTAGGGGCAAAAACTGTAATGATCACTTGTCTTAAAAATGCAGAAATAAATCCAGAAGATGTTGATACTATTAACATGCACGGCACTTCTACTCCACTTGGAGATGTAGCTGAATTAAAAGCGGTTCAAGCTGTGTTTGGAGATCATGCATATAAGTTAAATATCAATTCAACAAAATCAATGACAGGGCACTTACTAGGTGCAGCTGGAGCTGTTGAAGCTATAGCATCAATTTTATCAATTAATAAAGGAATCGTTCCTCCTACTATTAACCATTTCACTGATGATGATCAAATTGATTCAAAATTAAACCTCACTTTTAACAAAGCTCAAAAAAGAGATGTTAATATTGCTATGAGTAATACGTTTGGTTTTGGAGGTCATAATGCTTGTATTATATTTAAAAAAATTGAAGATTAATATTTAATGAATATAATTCGCAAAATAACTGGATCTCACTCTGATAAAGATGAGAATTTTGTTTTGGCGATAAAAAATATTTTAGGATTCAAACCTAAAAATATCAATCACTACAAAGAAGCATTTACTCATAGTTCTCTAAAGCAAACTAATTCAAATGGCGTAGTTATTAATTACGAACGTTTAGAATTTTTAGGCGATGCGGTGTTAGGCTCAATTATAGCAAATTACTTATTTATAAAAATTCCGAAAGGAGATGAAGGCTACCTAACGCAAATGCGTTCTAAAATTGTTAGCAGAAAACATTTAAATGAATTAGGCAAAGACTTAGGTTTAATAAATTTTGTGAAAAGCTCGATTTCAAATCAAAACTTTGGCGATAATATTCATGGCAATCTTTTTGAAGCATTAATTGGAGCAATTCATTTAGATAAAGGATACGTTTTTACCGAAAAATTTATTTATAAAAATGTTATTGAACCTTATGTTGATATAGAGCGGTTAGAGGGAAAAATTACAAGTTATAAAAGTGTTCTTTTTGAATGGATTCAAAAAAAGAAAAAGAAAATTAAATACAATGTTTATGAAGATACTGGTAATGATTCTTTAAAACATTTTAGTGTTAAATTATTTATTGATAATGAGCTACTATCAAAAGGCAGGGCAACTTCTAAAAAGAAAGCAGAAGAAATTGCATCTAAGAGAGCTTATTATAAATTACAAAACCATATAGAGAACAAACTAGCGCTTTAATGATTGTTATAATCTTTACGCAACCGATTTCGTAGAATTTGTATTTGTTTTCCCTAAAGTATCTCTATTTTTGCAATGTTTAAACCCTAAAAAAGTGTCAAAAATACATGCTTTTGATTTTGAGTATGATCATGATTATACTTTAATTGGAATTCATTCAATTTTAGAAGATTTTAGATTGGCATATTTTTTAAATGAAAATTTAAAAATTCATTTAAAACGCTTTAAAGAAGATCTTGATTTCCCTTCAAAAAATTGTAGTTTTCCTTTTTATGTGTATGAAGATAAAACTAACTATACCACTTGGTCACTAATTTCAAATAAGTATTTTTTTATTGACCATGTTAAAAATTTAAACGATAATTTGTTTCTAGAAGAATCTAAAACATCTTATTTAATTTCAGAAAAGAAGAATGTAGATTATTTTATAAAAATACATGGAATTATAAATAAAAATAAATTGCAAAAAATATTATCTCAAATTAACCAAACAAACCATATATTAACCTCTTATACTCTTGATCCCAACGATTTAAAATCAAAGGATAATTTAATATTCTAAATAATGAAAATACGAAAAAAAACAAAGATAGTTGCTACGTTAGGTCCTGCTATAGATACCTTTGAAGCAATAGAAAATATGATGACTGCTGGTGTTAATGTGTTTAGAATTAATTTTTCACATGCTGATTATGATGATGTTATTAGAAAAATAAAATACATTAGAGATCTTAATAAAAAGCTAAATATTCATGTTGCTATTTTAGGAGACCTTCAAGGGCCAAAATTAAGGATTGGTGTTATGGGTGAAAAGGTAAAATTAGCGAAAGGAGATAGTTTTACTTTTACAACTAATAAATGTGTAGGTGATGCTAAAAAAGCATTTATGACTTATAAAAAATTTCCTAGAGATGTTAAAATTGGTGAGCATATTTTAGTTGATGATGGGAAATTATTATTTGAAGTAATTGAAACTGATAACAAAACTGAAGTAAAAACTAAAGTTTTACGTGGTGGAAAATTAAAATCTAAAAAAGGTGTAAACCTACCTAATACAAAAATATCTCTTCCGGCTTTAACCAAAAAAGACATCAAGGATGCATTGTTTGCTATCGAACAAGAAATCGATTGGTTTGCATTATCATTTGTTAGAAATCCTGAAGACTTAATAAAATTAAGTGATTTAATTAAAGAACACTCCAGTTATAAAATTCCAATAATTGCAAAAATTGAAAAACCAGAAGCAGTTGATAATATCAATCAAATAACTTCATATTGTGATGGTTTAATGGTAGCTCGTGGTGATTTAGGTGTTGAAGTTCCAATGCATAAAGTTCCCATAATTCAAAAAACATTGGTGCGAAAAGCTAAAGAAGCTCGTATTCCTGTTATTATTGCTACACAAATGATGGAATCAATGATTACCAGTCAAGTACCAACAAGGGCTGAGGTAAATGATGTTGCAAATTCAATAATGGATGGTGCCGATGCGGTAATGTTATCGGGTGAAACTTCAGTGGGCGAATACCCAGTTGAGGTTATAAAAACCATGAGAAGTATTATTGAAAGTGTTGAAGATTCTGAATTAATTCACAGTCCAGTTGCGAATGTTCAGTGTTTAAATGAAAGATATATTACAAAAGCCATCTGTCAACAAGCAGCTTCAATGGCTGATGAAATTGATGCTACAGCAATTACTACCTTAACCAATAGTGGCTATACTGCTTTTCAAATATCGGCATGGAGACCAAAATCGAATATATTAGCATTTTCTGACAACCCTAGAATATTAGCCATGTTAAATCTACTTTGGGGTGTTAAAGCGCAATTTTATGACAAAATGGTTAGTACAGATGATACAGTTGAAGATATTAATAAAATAACATTAGAAGAAAATTATGCCGATAAAGGTGATTTTGTTATCAATTTAACATCAATGCCCGTACAAGCAAAAGGAATGGTAAATACATTACGTATTTCGCAATTGTAATTTTCAAATGATATTAGTCTATCAATTGAATTCCGTTATGGATTAAATTGGATATAGATTTATTTTTTGATAAATTCTTTAAATGAGGCACAAGTTTTTTGCCAATTTTAGAATCCTTGTCTTTTTTAATCACTTCATATATTTCTATAGGAAGTAACCAATCTTCAGAGAAATTGATTATTAATTCATCAGTTATTGACTCTAGTTTGTTTAAATCTTTCTCAGAACTTTGACGAATCTTTTTGACCTCATCATATAATCTGAATAATTCTATTTCTTTAGTATTGTATTTGATCTTATGTGTTTTTTCTTTTGGAGGGTCAAATTGTAAACCATAACTATTTGGATCAGCAATTCCTGAAAAAGCAGAAATAATTGAAGATCCGATTGCCATATCATAAATACCCCATGATGGGTGAAATAATATTTCATCGTCTTTTTTAACAGAACAATTTTTAAATGAAATTAAAATGATTTTGCCTTGTAAATTTCGTTTTCCAGTTACAATTTCTCCTTCAACAGTAATACCTCTTTCAAATTGTAATTTTATAGTTTTTCCTTCATAAATACCATAAGCCTCCAAATCTGTTGGTGACATATCTTCAATAGCTAAATTGATCCCTTTTAATTTTCCAATAGGTGAGCCAAACCCATCTTTGTGATACTCTTTACTATGACCTATAAGTTCTTTATTTTTATAAGCTAAGGCCGTTGGTCCCACTGTTTGAATATAGACTGCTTTACCATTTTCATCACTAATAACGTTTGAAAATTTACCCGATATCTGAATTCCAGTACTTAATTCAATAGTGCCCAGATATCTAGAATCAATTAATTTTTCTACTCCTTTTAATCCCCCAGTTCTTAATGCCATTTTATTTGCAAACTCTTCCAAAACAAAACTTAAATGTGCAAAATCAGGAGTCACAAAAAGTTGCGGTTGAGGTTTGGTTATATCAAAATTAATGTTTGAAGTATTTATAGTATAAGGTAATTTTTTAACTTGATCACTCATACACCATTTACTTTCACCAATAGATGATAATAAACCTGCTCCATAAATTTTAGGATTTTTCAAATCTCCTATTAAACCATATTCTACGGTCCACCAATGCATATTTCTAATCCTTGCTATTTCACTAGCTTCTCCCATACTGTTAGATATAGAATTGATAATTTCTTCCGCCTCTAGTATTTCCATTTG
>DAOVTF010000157.1 GCA_030633225.1 Flavobacteriaceae bacterium | reverse complement strand
GGAGAGATTACAACCGAACACGGTAAAATTCAGAATACGATTTTCATGCCGGTTGGTACAGTTGCATCAGTAAAAGGAGTACATCAAACCGAATTAAAAAATGACATAAATGCTGATATTATTCTAGGAAACACCTATCATCTTTATCTTAGGCCTACAACTCCAATATTAGAAAAAGCTGGTGGTTTACATAAATTTATGAATTGGGATAGACCAATTTTAACTGACTCTGGCGGCTATCAAGTTTATTCCTTATCGGATAATAGAAAAATTAAAGAAGAAGGAGTTAAGTTTAAATCTCACATTGATGGTTCAACACATTTTTTTTCTCCAGAATTTTCTATGGAAATCCAAAGAATTATAGGTGCTGATATTATTATGGCTTTTGATGAATGCACCCCTTACCCATGTGATTACAATTATGCTAAAAACTCAATGCACATGACCCATCGTTGGTTGGACAGATGTATTAACTGGTTAGATAATAATCCTGAAAAGTATGGTTTTCAACAAACTTTCTTTCCAATAGTACAGGGAAGTACGTATAAAGATTTGCGTAAACAATCAGCTGAGTATATTGCAAATGCTGGTGCAGATGGAAATGCAATTGGTGGTTTATCAGTAGGTGAACCGGCAGAAGAAATGTATGAAATGACTGAGATTGTTTGTGATATTCTACCTATTGATAAACCTCGTTATTTGATGGGGGTTGGTACTCCAATAAATATTTTAGAAAATATTGCTTTAGGTATTGATATGTTTGATTGTGTAATGCCAACTAGAAATGCAAGAAACGGAATGCTTTTTACCGCTCACGGATCGATCAATATCAAAAATAAAAAATGGGAGGATGATTTTTCACCAATAGATGAAATGGGAATAACTTCAGTTGACACCTATTATTCAAAAGCTTATTTAAGACATTTATTTGCTGCTAAAGAATATTTAGGTAAACAGATTGCAACTATTCATAATTTAGGATTTTATTTGTGGTTGGTTCGTGAAGCAAGAAAGCATATATTAGCAGGAGATTTTTACGAATGGAAAAATAAAATGGTTGCTCAAATGGATAAACGTTTGTAATCAAAAGCTTTATTCCTATTTTTCCTTTAGAAAGTGATTAATTAATTCATATTAATGATTTGAAAATTCTTGATAAATACATATTAAAAAAGTATTTCACTTCTTTCTTTTTTACTTTGATGATTCTGATTCCAATTGCAATTGCAATTGATGTTTCAGAAAAAGTTGGAAAATTTATAAAAAATGAAGATTTAACTTTAAATGAAATTATCAAAGATTATTATGTGAGTTTTATAATTAATTATGGTAATACTTTTATGCCCTTGGCATTGTTTATTTCTGTAATTATGTTTACTTCAAAATTATCAAGTAATACCGAAATAATTGCCATTCACAGTTCAGGTATATCATTTAAAAGGTTTTTACGTCCCTATTTAATTGGAGCTACAATTGTTGCAATATTTTCACTCTATTCAAATCACTTTATTGTTCCAAAAACAAATAAGACCTTTGAAAAATTTCAAGAGACTTATTTAAGATCTGCGCATAAAAAAAAGACAAAGAATGCTGTTTCCAGAGTTAATTTACAGCTTAGTGAAAATGATTATGCCTATTTTGGAACTTATAATTTTAGATCAAATAATGGATATAATTTTTCCTATGAACATTTTGAAGGTAACAGGTTGAAGTATAAATTAAGTGGAAAGAATATCAAATGGAAAAAAGAAGATAGTATTTTTAAAATAAGTAATTATCAAAAAAGATATATTGGACCTATAAATGATAGTATTGTTTCAGGAACTTATTTAGATACAGTTTTTAATTTTCAGCCTAAAGATCTATTATATGTTGATTATTTAGCTAAAGAAATGTCATCCTTTGATTTGGCTGATCATATTGAAATCTCAGAAGATAGGGGGGTTAAAAATTTGAATAATTATAAAGTTGAGCTTTATAAACGTACAAGCTTACCTGTATCATCCTTTATATTAACTCTAATTGCAGTGACTTTGGCCTCTAAAAAAAGAAGGGGAGGAATAGGTGTTAATTTGGCAGCAGGAATTAGTTTAATGTTTTTATATGTATTTTTCATGAAAGTGTCAGAAGTTTTAGGTTCAACCGCTGAATCTTCACCATTGATTATGGTTTGGATGCCTAACCTAATTTTTGGAGCGCTTGCTGTATATTTGTATTTTAATGCAAAACGATAATTTTAAAAATCAATTACAACTTCATTTTATTGTTTTAATTTGGGGATTTACAGCCATATTGGTTGCGTTAATTTCTGTAGATGCAATTCCGTTAGTTTGGCTTAGAGTTTTGATAGCCTCCATTACTATTTATATTTTCACAAGAATTAAAAAGATTAATTTAAGAATTGATAAGTCTACTTTTGTCAAATTTTTTATTGGAGGAATATTTATAGCATTACATTGGGCTTCATTTTTTTATGCCATTAAGGTTTCAACTATATCAATTACTTTAGTTACCATGTCTTCAAGTGCTATTTTTGTAGCCTTGCTTGAACCAATTATAAGTAATAAAAAATTCAGAATTTATGAATTAGTATTAGCAAGTGTTGCAATAATAGGGTTTATTGTGATTTTTAAAGTTGAATTTTTATATGCAAAAGGTATTATATATGCTTTGATTTCTTCATTATTACTTGCAATTTTTTCTATTTTTAATAGTAAGTTAATTATAAAACATAAAGCCATTCATATAGCTTTTTATGAATTGGCCTTAGCGTTTGTCTTTTTATCATTTTTATTATTAATTACAAATTCATTTTCTTTTTCTGATTTGCAGTTAACAAGCATTGAAATATTGTATTTATTTATTTTGTCAACGGTTGCTACAGCTTACCCTTTTGTTATTGCAACTAATTTATTGAAGAAAATGGGGCCATTTACTTTGGTGTTAACCAATAATTTAGAGCCGGTTTATGGTATAATTCTGGCTTTGATTATTTTTGGAGATAAAGAAAAAATGAGTAGTCAATTTTATATTGGTGCTTTTATTATTTTATGTAGTGTTATAATTAATTCTGTCATGAAAAATAAGATCATTAAATGAAGATTTAAAAGAAGACTAAGTAATTCAGTAAAGTTTATATATTTGTATCCTTAATCCAAAATATTAAATCAATGGTTAACTATTGATTTATAAAAATACAACTCAATAAAAAATGGAATATTTAGATTTTGAATTACCTATTAAAGAGTTAGAAGATCAACTGAGCAAGTGTAAATTAATTGGTGAAGAAAGTGATGTTGATGTAAGAGAAACTTGTGAACAAATAGAGAAAAAACTCAATGCTACAAAAAAAGATGTTTTTAAAAACCTAACAGCTTGGCAGAGGGTTCAACTATCAAGACATCCGTCACGACCTTATACATTAGATTTTATTAGTGCTTTAACTAAAGGTACTTTTATGGAACTTCATGGTGATAGAACTGTAAAAGATGATAAAGCAATGGTAGGAGGTTTAGGTAAAATTGGAGATCAATCATTTATGTTTATTGGCCAACAGAAAGGCTATAATACAAAAATGCGGCAGTATAGGAATTTTGGTATGTCAAACCCCGAAGGTTATCGCAAGGCTTTGCGTTTAATGAAAATGGCCGAAAAATTTGGTATCCCGGTTGTAACTTTAGTTGATACTCCTGGTGCATACCCTGGATTAGAAGCTGAAGAAAGAGGTCAAGGAGAAGCAATTGCTCGTAACATTTTAGAAATGACTAGATTAAAAACACCAATTATTACAATTATTATTGGTGAAGGCGCTTCAGGTGGTGCTATTGGAATTGGCGTTGGTGATAAGGTTTTTATGTTAGAAAATACTTGGTACACCGTGATTTCACCAGAATCATGTTCATCTATTCTATGGCGTAGCTGGGAGTTTAAAGAAGATGCAGCAGAAGCTTTAAAACTTACCTCAAATGATATGAAAAGATTAAAACTGATTGATGGCATCATAAAAGAGCCGTTGGGAGGTGCTCATAGTGATAGAGAAAAAACTTACAAATCTGTTGAAGTAGCAATTTTGAAAGCATTTGGAGAATTAAATAAATTATCTATTAGTAAACTTGTAAAGCAAAGAATGGAAAAATACTCCAACATGGGTGACTATAAAGGATAATGCAATAGCTAATTAGAAATAATAGTGTGTAAGCAAAACCTGCCTTAAGGCAGGTTTTGTTATTTTCAATATTTGCGTATTACTTTATTTTAAAATTAACTAACTTTATAAATAAATTTGGTATAAATGAAGATCCTCTCTACAGAACAAATATATCAAGCTGATGAAGCAACTATAAAAAATAAACCGATTTCATCAATCGATTTGATGGAGTTTGCAGCTACTAAATGTTTTAATTGGATAGATGATTATTTATCTACTAAAAATCAAAAGATTCATGTTTTTTGTGGTATTGGTAATAATGGTGGTGATGGTCTTGTAATAGCAAGAAAATTAAAACAAGCTAATTATAATGTTAAAACATATACTGTTAATTTTAGTAAGAATAAGAGTGAAGATTTTATAATAAATTATGATAGATTAATTCAATTGGATCAAAATATAATTGAATTGAATAGTTCAAATGATTTTCCTCTTATCTCAAATACTGACTTAGTGATTGACGCTATTTTTGGTATTGGTTTAAAAAGGCCACCTGTAGGATTTGTTAAACAATTAATTAAGAGTATTAATAAATCAGGAGCATTTATTATCTCAATTGATTTCCCTTCTGGAATGTTTTCGGAGTCAACTGTAATTGATAAAGAATCTGTTGTAAAATCATATTTTACTTTAACATTTCAAAATCCTAAACTAGCATTTTTATTACCTGAAAATCAAGAGTTTTGTAAAAAATGGAAAATTATTGATATTCAATTGGATACATTATTTATACAATCATTAAATTCAAAATATGAAACTGTTGATATTAATTATATAAGATCCATTTATAAAAAGAGAAAAAAATTTTCGCATAAAGGAACATTCGGTCATAGTTTAATTATTGGTGGTAGCTATGGGAAAATTGGGGCGGTAGTTTTAGCATCAAGATCTGCGCTAAAAATAGGGAGTGGTTTAGTAACAGCCTATATTCCTAAATGTGGTTATCAAGTTCTGCAATCATCAAATCCTGAAGTTATGGTGGAAGTAGATGATGAAAAATATTTGCAATATTTCAATTTCAAAACAAAACCAACAGTAATTGGCATAGGTATTGGAATGGGAGAGCATTTAAAAACTAAGAATGGTTTT